>JARLHD010000427.1 GCA_031292435.1 Ignavibacteriaceae bacterium | reverse complement strand
TTTTGCGCTGATAACCTTCCGTATGATTTTATTTGTAATAGGTGGTGGATTGCTTGGTTTTGGTTACTACCGTTTCATCGGTTGTAAATCAGGTTCATGTCCGATAACCTCAAATCCATATATTTCAACAATATATGGTGCTGTTCTTGGCTTGATGTTGTATCTTAAATAAAGAAAAAAATATTATGAATGAAAGAGTATATAATCGAGGGGTTGATCCCTTAAGGTCGCCCGAAAGAGTTGCACGGCTTGAAGTCAAGCGTGTAGTGGATAATTGTCTTGTTGACAAAAATATTGTATCCATCCTGGATGTAGGTACTGGCAGCGGACTTTTTGCTGAAGAATTTTTCAACAGGGGATTAGTTGTAGCAGCAATTGATCCTAATCCTGAAATGATTACAGCCACTCAAAATATTCTTCCGGATATCGATATCCGTAAAGCTTCTGCTGAAGATATCCCCTTTGAGAATAATTCCTTCGACCTCGTTTTTATGGGACTGGTTTTCCATGAAGTTGATGATTACTCAAAAGTAATTAATGAAGCCTACCGGATATCGCAAAAAGAAGTTTCTATCCTTGAATGGGAATATCTGGAGCAAGATTTCGGACCTCCTCTTAAACATAGATTAAAAAGTTCATTCATTGAGGAATTAGCCGAAAAAGCAGGATTCAAAAAGGTTGAAATTATAAAACTAACGAACCTGATCCTTTATAAATTATTCAAATAATTTTTTTTCCGCCCATCTTCTTATTCATCACCCCATGGATATAATTAAATATTTAACGTGATACTATATAAAAATGGCTTAAAATAAATCTCATTGGTATGAAGGCCGGTTTTACGATTTAATTATTGTACCCAATCAGGATAATCTTTTTAATCAGATTAAAATCTCAAAATCATCAAGCCGAGTTCTTTTTTTAGTTTATATTCAAACTACATCGCTTGGATTTCTTTAGAAAGGATTCAAATTATCATTATTGCTCCCCCTTTTTTCTTAAAATAAAGAGATGAGATTATCAAAAATAAAAATTATTGACCTGCGATTTCACAAAATAAGCAATAATTAAAACTTCTGAATTGGCCCAATAGTTGATATTTATAATTATCAACTATGTCAATAAAATAATGACCAAAACTGACTCTACACTCGATAAACCAATCTATACGATAAGTGCTGCAGCTAAATTACTCAATATTTCAGTCCATACCTTAAGGATGTATGAGCGTGAGGGTCTAATTGTCCCCTTCAAAAAAGAATCCAACCAACGTTTATATTCGCAGGGAGATATAGATAGAATAAATTGTATCCGCAACGAAATCAATGAATCAAAAATAAGTATCAATGGAATCAAGACTATCTATTCGATGATCCCATGCTGGGATATTGTAAAATGTACTAAAAAAGAAAGAGAGAAATGTGGCTTCTTCAATGGTTCGAATTTACCTTGCTGGACTTATAATCACAACCAAAATATTTGTGGTACAAAAACCTGTAGGGACTGTATTGTATACTCACAATATTCTGAATGTAATAATGTAAAAGAATTAATCAAATCAATTGCCAGGTAAATGCCAAAATAAAAAGACTTAAAATTTCAATAAGTGTATAAATAAAAATTATATGAAAAAAATAGTTATATCCTTGGTCCTTATAGGGTTAATAATAATCGGGACAATAAGTTATTTATCCTCAAAGGAAACTGAACAATCAAAACTGGTGCAATTAAAAGAAAAATTGTCCGAAAAAAATGTTCCGTCTGTTGATCATACTAAGTTCGCTATACTTCAAAAAAAGTTTAATTCTCCCCAGGAAATTACTGAAGCCTGCATATCCTGCCATACCGAAAGAGCTAAGGAGGTTATGAAGTCCAACCATTGGAATTGGGAAAGCCCCGAGTATATTAAAGGACGCGGAATAGTTTACCTTGGGAAAAAGAATGCAATAAATAATTTTTGCATCGGAGTTGAAGGTAACGAAAAAAGTTGTGCAAAATGCCATATAGGATTTGGTATGACCGAAAAGGCTTTCTCCTTTACCGATGCTAAGAATATCGATTGCCTCATATGTCATGATAATACCGAGACATATGCTAAAGCCCCTGA
>JARLHD010000426.1 GCA_031292435.1 Ignavibacteriaceae bacterium | reverse complement strand
GAGGTTACATTGTTATTGTTAAAATAAATATCAGTAATAGCAGTTGGACCCGAAGAAGAATATCCTGAACTGATTATAAAGCGCCATGCCCCATTTGGGAGTTTAATACCAGAGGCAGCCGAACCGAGAATAGGGGTTGGCTTGTCCAACATTCGAGCCCAAGAATCTGTTCCGACATTATACACATAACATTCGGGAGTAGTATACCAATCAAGTGTGGAAGAACCACCTGTAACAATGATGCTGTTATTTATCCATGAACCCGCATCCCATCTGAATCTCGCACCGGAAGGATAAGGTGATCTACTGACCCAGTTAATCCTGGATCTGTCTGTTTGACTGATAGTACCTACCAAAGTTGAACTTTGAATATTATCCAATCCATCAATACCACCCACATAAACAATCGAGGTATCAGCAGAAGCCAGAGCACCACCGAACAACGGGACAGGTAAAGAAGGGCAAGATCTAATAGTATTATTATTAGCGTTATATAAGAGTACCTGATCAACGGGTGAGTTTCCATCAAATCCACCGACAAGGTAAATCAAACTGTCCTGATAAGTAATGGCTTTGCACCATCCAAGAACCGAGGGCAATACTACCGGACCAGTACTCCATTTATCTGAAGCAATATCATAGATATAAATTGTATTTTGATAAACAGGGCTAGAGGGATTAACAGCACCACCGAATACATACACTTTACCTAATGCAGCAGATGAAGCGAAAACCGACCTTTGCTCAGGAAGATGTGCAACAGTAGCCCACGAATTGGAATTAATATTAAGCCTATTAACCTCAGTTCCGAGAGTGGAATTAGTAACCCCGCCAATAGAATAGAAGAATGAATTCCCATTATAATTAACAGTACATCCGCTTCCCAGGAACGTGGGCATTGGAATGACCGCACCTATTGACCATCCATCATTAGAAACAACGACAAAGGTACTCATAGTATCATTAGAAGGATTTCCATCTCCAGATAATTCTGTTTGAACCTTCACGTTATAAGTCCCAATTGCAGGACTCCAGTCATCAAATGTAACCTGTGAAAAAGTTAAGGGTGCAAGATTTGTAACTTGTTTAACAGAAGTATAACCACCAGGGGTAATTTCCATTTTAACATTAAAAACAGACGGAGCAGCGGTTCCAAAATTTCTTACAGTGACTATAGGAGTGATTTTCAAAAGTTGATAATTTGATGACAAATTAATTGAGACCATTCCAGCATCATAAGCCGGCTGACTACCGACTTTAATATTATCCAAATATATGTTATTACCATAACCAGAAATAGCTTTAAATTTCAACTTATTAGCTCCAACCGGGAGTACAATTGAATGAGTGCCCCATTGAGTGGAGGTCGGAATGAAATAAGCCGAGGTTGGAGGGGCGGTAACTAATTCGCCTTTAGATCCTCCGTGATAAAGAGACAATAAACTCCAGTTAGTACCTCCATCAACAGAATAGTCAATTTCAAGCTGATCATCCGGTGCACCTGAAGCACTATAAGGAGCATAGGCATGATCAAATTTAAGGGAATCGCCCAAACCAGCAGGAATAAATACAGTTGAAATAAGAGACTGAATATCACCTGCAATATCATTATAAGATTCAAATTTAGCGGAACCTGAACCTATTCCATAACCACTACACAGGTTATCTAAAGACCAAAATTTTGTACCTGAATACTCCAAATTCCATCCTGCGGGAGGGAAAATTCCATCTTCAAATTCTTCTAAGAGAAAAGCAAGAATGGAGTTACTCCCATCTATCGTTCTATATGAATTAATATGGTTTTTACTTGCAGAAGAACCGACAGTATTGAAGTTCAATTTAGAGCCCAAGGGAACTTTGTTAATTCTGATGTCTGTCTGAGAATAGGTTAGAGAAAAAAAAGACATAATAAGAAGTAAATATTTGATCATTTTAGCTGCCTTTGAATTATCGATTAATATACATTTATAGAAAAGATGCATTATATGCTGATTTAAATTTTATTTTCGATTATTTAATCAATACAAGTTTTTTTGTTGAATTATAGTTTCCTGATTCAATTTTATAAAAGTAAATACCGCTTGATAAATGGTGTGCATCAAAATCAACACTATAATTGCCTGCTTTCTGGTCTTCATTTACAAGAACTGCCACTTCTTTTCCAGAAATATCATATACTTTAAGTGTGACCATTCCATCATTCGGGATTGCATATTTTATTAAAGTAGATGGATTAAAAGGATTGGGATAATTCTGTGAGAGTTCATATGATACCGGATTTCCAATTTGTATTTCAGATCCAAGGTAGTAGTATTTGAATGAGCCATTGAGATCAGTTTGTTTCAACCGGTAGTAATAAGTACCAGGCATTAAATCTTTATCAAGGAAAGAATAGCTGCTTTTTCCTGTATAGGTTCCGGATCCTTTAATAAATAAAATCTGCCGAAAGCTATTTAAGTTATTTCCTCTCTCAAGTTCAAAGCCATAATTATTCTTTTCTGAAGCTGTGGACCAAGTTATGGAGATATTATTTCCATTAGTGTTAGCCATGAATGAAGATAGTTCAACAGGAGTCGGACTACTTTTGGCATATCTGAATACCTGACCATTGCCACCTCCCACATAAAAAGTATCCGGGCTGAGCATGGTAATACCGTATGCAGTCCAACCACCAGTATTCATCAAAGTCCATGAATTACCGGCATCAGTAGTTTTAAGAATTGCACCAAGGGTACCGCAAACTATACCATTATAATAGTCAAGCCATTGCATTCCGAACATATAGCTAATTTTAGTTGGAAGGATTATTTCCTGCCAGGTAGTACCGCCGTCCAGTGTTCTGAATAAGTTGTTTTCAGTGTTGATATAGACCGTACTTTTATCAATCGCTTTAACATTTAAAATTGAAGCGCCAAGAGGAATGGGGACAGATTGCGACACCCAGTTAGTTCCCCCATTAGTAGTTTTCAGGAAATTACCCGAATATCCCCCGGTATAGCCGATCTGATCATCAACAAATGCAACAGAGGTTAAACCATTGAGAAGTCCAGTCGGGGTTTGATTAACCCAAGTTGTTCCGCCATCTGAGGTTTTGGCAATAAAGGCGGCAGCACCTGCGAAAGGAATCCCACCAACAACCCATCCTAACTGAGAATTACGAAATTCAAGATTGTCGAGTTCCATTTGGCTTCCTATCCAAACGCTTCCAGTATCAACAGTAATAGCACCATCTTTAGTTTTACCGAAGAAGCCGTTATCACCAATAAAATAACCATTGAGGTTATCGAACATTTTCATACGATGGACAGTTTGTTTTGCAATGAAAGAGCTTTGCACCCAATCTTTTCCGCCATTTTTTGAAATAATAATCTCATCAGGATAGCCGACATCATCTCCCTGAGCTATAATCTTTCCATTTGCATTCTCTACATAAATGCTATAAATAAAAGCTGCATACGAGATATTTCGATTTAAGAATGTCCATGTAATACCATTATCAGTTGATTTATAAATAGATCCATATTGTCCTGATAAAACAATAGTTGATCCAAATTTGTCGATACCATAAATTAATCCCTTCAACCAGACATACTGCAAAGGAGAGGAGAAGACAGTTTTAGACCATGTGGTTCCTAAATCGGTGGACTTATAAAGCGTATCATAATCGCCTGCTAAATAGATTTCATGGTTATAAACTTTCATTTTTAAGAAATTACTATTTGTTGGAGAGGAACCTTGCCAGGAATATCCACCATCAGTAGTGAATCTAAATAAACCAGCGGTACCGCATACATAACCTGTATCTTTATTGACAAATTGAGCGTCCTCAATTTGCTGATTAGAGCCAACATTGTTAACAGTCCAGTTATTGCCAGCGTCATTAGTTATGCTAATATTGCCTGAAGAACCGAAGGTAATAATATTAGAAGCATCACTTGCATAGATAGCATTTTGACCAGAAATTCCGGAAGGGGTAGGGAGTTGAGTCCATGTTAAACCGGCATCGGTAGTAATTTGTACATGATAAACAGAACTTCCTGCAAGAAAACCAGTAGTATTATTAATAAAACTGAATGCAGTAACATTTCCACTATTATTTAGAATGCGAACAGTGTCAAAGGTAACACCACCATTAGAAGTTTTACAAATGCCAAAACCTGCCCCACCCCCAGTAATTCCATTATTTTTATCAAAAAACCATTGAGAATAAACATGATTATTTGTCAAAGTATAGGGGTAAAGAATATCCGGATAACCAGCCATATTAGTGGTAGTCCAGGTATTGCCAGCATCAGAAGTTTTCATAAAAATTCCATACTCGCCAGCGAGATACCAGTTATTTTCATCCCACATTTTAACACAGCGGAGATTATTTCCCTGAGGAGACGGATGCAACCATTTCAGGTTAGGATCAGATTGTGAATTCGAAAAGGACGATAAAGAAATCAAAAGTAAAACCAGTAGATATTTTTTCATCAGGGTTCCTTTTTAGATAACCAGATTCATAAGTAAAATCGTTTGTATTTAGATCAAATTCATATACATTCATCATACCAAGCAAATAAATAAGAAAAAACATTGTTTAGAGCTCAAAATGCAATGAAAAGATAAATGTTTATGATAATATGAATGAATCCAGTCGCCATATATGGTGATCCTGCTAAATATTGCGAGGACTGGGTATTAAGAGATTGTTTTTTTAGAGGAGATACCTAATTTTTTGATTCTTGCACGAAGAGTTGATGGATTTATGCCGAGCAGGACGGCAGCACCATCTTCACCATAAATTTTCCCATCAGTTATTTGCAGAACTTTGATAATATAGTCACGTTCCCTATCATCGAGAGTGGTAATTTTATCAATAGCCGGGGTATAATTTTCAAGTTCATCAGTAATGTTAAGTAATGTACCTTTCATAGTAACAACTCCCCTCTCAACAATGTTTTCTAATTCCCGAACATTACCCGGCCAGGAATAGTTTGTTAGTTTTTCCAAAGTAATTTTGGAAATTGATTGCACTTTCTTCCCCATTTCGCCAGCAAACTTATTTGCAAAATGTCTTACCATAAGAGGGATATCACTTTTTCTATCTCTTAATGGGGGAATAGTGAGCGGATAGGCGCTTAATCTGTAATAAAGGTCCTTCCTAAAAAGTCCGGCTTCAATTTCCTCCTTAAGTTTTCTATTTGTAGCAGCAATTATCCTAACATTAGTTTTAAATGTTTTGGAGCTACCAAGCCGTTCAAATTCACCATCCTGAAGCACCCGAAGAAGTTTAGTCTGAAGTTCAAGGGGGAGTTCACCAATTTCATCAAGAAATATTGTACCACCATCAGCAATTTCAAACCGACCCTTGGCGATTTTGTCAGCGCCAGTAAAAGCGCCTCTTTCATGGCCAAACAATTCACTTTCAATAAGGTTTGCAGGGAGTGCAGCGCAATTAACTTTAAGAAGAGGCAATTTATTTCTTTTGCTCATCTGGTGAATAGCGTATGCAAATAATTGTTTACCTACTCCGGTTTCACCTTCAATCAAAACAGTAGTATTTGTAGTAGCTACCTGTTTTATCTTATAGAAAACATATTTGATAACGTCACTATCACCGATTATATTTTCAAAATCGTATTCACTTTTTAACTCTTCTTTAAGAATAATATTTTCTGTCTGAAGCTGTTCCTGAAACTTATCAAGTTGTTCTTCATTTTTTTTCCTTGCTATGGCATTTGCATAAATATCACTGACAAAGGATAACCTTTTAAGAATGCCCTCATTCCAATTGACATTATAAGTATAAGTGCTAAAACCAAGTGCACCTATAACAGTATTGCCGGATAACAAGGGAATATCAATTGATGACTGGAAAGGAGCATGCCTGGTTAATTCAATTTCTTTTTCAGCTTCCGGAGGAAGAACATCAGGTGAAATAATAACTTTTTTACCTAAAATAATCTGACTAAACCACCAAGGTATTAAATCTTTTAAGCCACTTGTTCTTTTTATAGGGTCCGGGTACTGATGAGTGATAAAAATATCATCCCTGGATTCATTTAGTTCCATAATATTGCCTCTTTCAAACTCCAGAAAATTAACAATATTCTTTAAGGAATT
>JARLHD010000425.1 GCA_031292435.1 Ignavibacteriaceae bacterium | reverse complement strand
TCCATAGTGATCACCTAAATTTCCTTTCTTCTTGGTTATTAAATATTTCACTTAATGTAAAGAAGAAAGTTATTACTGTTAATAGATTTTGGTGGTCAATTTTCGGCGGAATAACTGGTCAATTTTGAATGGAAACTACAAGGGATAATCTCTTACGCTGAGCGATTGAATAACCTTACACCCAAGGAAGTATATTTTCACTATAATTCGAGATATTAGAAGATATTTTTGTGAACATCAAAGTAATGATACTCGATGCGGTGTCTTGTTTTATATATATACATATACAGACTGGCATATTAAGGAAGGGGGAAGTAATCAGTGAGACTAACCTCTCGGCTAATCTCACTAACAATTACTATTCGATGGCAGTAGTGAATGGCTGATAGTTCAGATCACCTATAAAGGTTCTGTAGTTACCATTACGACATTCCTTCGCTTTACCAGTAACAATGGTAAGTTTACTCTTTGAAAGTAACACATTTACTTTATCCAGGAAGCTGGCATCTTCTATTTCAGCTTTGGACATAAAGATCGAATCGTTCAACTGAGCTTCACTGACTTTAGCAATGGATTCATTATCCGATACATTGCCTTTCTTATCAAAACTTGCTCTTTGAATCACCATGATATAACTCCATAATTAAGATTAAATAACCCATAATGCTATTTGCGATTAGGGTGCTACGTCTTTGGGGAGCAACACCGAGACTTGGGAGCAGGGTTGTTTACTTTTCTAACAGGAATGAAACCATTTTGTAACCTTTTTTACTACCCATACACCCCAGGACGAGGGGGTGCATCTACTCATATTAAGGTTCGCACCCAATCTGGAATAAATTTTCAACTACTGGATCCGTTCAGTTGAAGATGGCTACTAATCCTGGAAGATGAGTTCAAAAATATTTTACAGAATATTTTTTCATCTTCATGGGACTGATTGTATGAAACAAGTTCTTCCCTCTCTTTACTATTGGCTATTAACCCTGAAGCTGGAAGAGATTCACTTGCCTCTTTATCCATATCATCCTATTCAACCATCCCTGATACTCTTTTGAATCCCATGTAGTCCTCTCATAGCGTTGAATTGGTGGAGTGAAATTATGTTAGGGACTCTTCCTAACTTTGATAAGAAAGAATTATGTTCTATGTTTCAATATGTAATAATGATCCTTTTAATTTCTTAAGCAGGGAGTAATAGGTGAGCATATCCGTCAATAGACATTCGCTATTGCACAATTGTATCTGGATGCCACCATTAATCATTTCAGAACCTACTCAAATTACTTCAAACATCTTTCCACAATCATTTGCACTGGTCCCTTCGCTGGTGTTTCAAATTTCAACCACATACATATAAAGGAATCCATAATGAGGAATAAGAATTTACTCGTTTTATATATTGTCTTGCTAACATTTTTTCTAACTCCCTTTCTTCATGCTGGAGGAGGCAGTTCTTATGATAGCAACCAGCTTATGAAGGACATGAAGGAGTACTCAAAGGTATCAAGCAAGAACAAGAATTCAGGTTCCATGAGGTCCGAACATTTTATCGGTTATGTAAGTGGAATCTACGATGCAACAAGCAATTTATATAACTTCAATCAAGTCCCGAATACTGAACAACTATGCAATATGGTAGTCAAATACCTTAAGGCTAATCCAGATACATATTATGCCACTGCAAGTGATTTAGTTATAGCTGCTTTGAAAGGGACTTCCACTGATGGACAGGTCACTAATATTAAACCTAAAAAAATTGTTGAGAAATATCAGAAGAAAGAGAATTGGAGAAGCATTTATAAGAGGATGAGTAAAAGAGATATTAAGGAAGTGCTTGGTGAACCGCTGAACATTACTACGTCAGGTAACTTAGAGTTTTGGAGTTATGGTACTTATTTGGGGAGAGTTACTTTTGATGAGGATGGTGTATGGGGATGGGATGAACCCAGTAGTTTTGAATCGGAGGGGAAGTAATCCAATGAACAGAAAACAATTTTCAACCGTTATAGTATTATTCATTGCATTAATAATATTCGTGACAGGATGTCAAAGAGAACCTGTTATTACACAACAACCGCAAAGATTAGGTTATGAATTAGTCGCAATGCCTGGTAGTACTTTTAAGCAGTCTGAGATGTTCCTTGTTGATAAAGACAACGGATTAGTCTGGCAATACATGACGGGTTCTGGTAGAATTAATTTTGTTAAAATTGACAGGGTCCCTTACTAAGAGGTAATACCAGTATCGATGGCGAATGAGATTCTCTTTTGGTCATTGGAAGTATTTAATTTGAATATCAATAGATATAATAGTATAGATTGTACGAAGGAAATACTCTATATTATCACCCGAATCTAAAGATGTTTATACTAAACTGTTCGGGTTATCTGAATAACTTCCAGCGAATATCTGTTACATCATATCTTAATAAATACTTAACAATAGAGGAAGAAAGGCAGTGGAAGCAATAATGAATGATAACTTTAAAGTGTTCAGCCAGTTCTTAGGTCTTGGTAAAGTTAACAGTAAACTCTGGTTTGTCGAGATAGAAGAATATGGAGAGACTATTAAAGAGAGGGGATTAGCGGATCAGTTAAAGTACCGATCTGAACAAAGGAGTTACTTTAATAATGCTCCAGATAAATCTCCCGTATGGAAGGCAATAGTAGAACTTCTATATCAGAAGTACAGTAAGTCAAATAAACCCTCGATGGGGGATTTCAGGAAGGAGTTATTTCTGGATGAAGAACATTCACACTTCTTCTTAACCGATCTCATGCCATTGCCACAGAGTAATCCCCAGGACTGGTCGGATAAATACAAGAAGCTATTTGGATATGGTAAAGACGACTACCTAAAGTACCTTTCAGATGTTAGATCAACTCGGTACCCAATTATATACAGGAAATGGAAGGAAGTGAAACCTCGTGTAACAGTATGCTTTGGTTCTTCTCATTGGGACGAATATGTAAACCTATTCAACTTAGGTCATTCATCATTTGAGGTTCTTAATGGTCATAGATATTTCCCTGGTGAGAACATCTACCTGGTACAATTCAGAAATGATTCCATGATGGACGGTGAAAGAGAATTGCTGGGACCAAGGATAGGAAGTTGATTTCATTAATAACTGAGGTTATATTAGGACTAAATTAATAGAAAAATATCTGGCGTATATTCTGGCGTATAGTCGAACTAAAAGAGATATAAAATGAGACTAATTCATAGAGAAAAAGCCTCATTATAGCTCGAATAAGCCCTTTAACCTGAATGGGGTTCAGGGGGTCGCGGGTTCAAATCCCGCCGTTCCGACTTATAAGCCTTTCTATAAGGCTTTTTTTTATGTCATGAAATTTTACTTTAGTAAAAAGATTTGACTAATCCTTAGCTAATTCCTATGAT
>JARLHD010000424.1 GCA_031292435.1 Ignavibacteriaceae bacterium | reverse complement strand
TGTACCTTTTGTGCAAATGTCTCTAATTGTTTTAAAGTTGGTTTTTTTTGGTTAATAAGCCAAGAAGAAAAATGCGGTATTTTTCTAGAGATTTCATCAATATTATATCCAGCACGCTCAACTGCCCAGACGAGCATGTTATTATTTATATCTATATCCATTTTCATTTTAATCTAAATTAAATAAATTTAATCAGGTAATCCCCCTTTATTATCATATTTTTTTTCTTACCACTCCATTTTTTGTATTTCTATTATCAAAAATACCTATTAGAAAGTAAAATAGCTTGATCGTGACGGATAATAAAATTTATTAGTAAACATAATAATTCTATATTTCGACGTCAAATTAGGAATATAACCGATTATCTTATTTTTTTAATTTAATCCCTATAAAATAAACACACCTATTCGCAATTACACCTATAAATGTAAATATTATTACTATAATTAGAATATTGGAACATATACCTTAATAGTAAACACACCCGATACAGTTTAAGTCCCCATTCTTTCGATATATGAAGCTAAATATCATAGGCTGGCTTCAAATTTCTCCTCGGAAATGTGAATTTTTTATGTCCAAGGTAATAGATTCATCTTAAATAAAGAATTCCGGATTTAGTCCGGAATTCTATGATTTTATTAAGGTTATTGCAACGATTGGTTAAGTATTATCCCCAGGCACCAGCGTAGGTATCTCTTTTTACAAATTTTCCTCTGCCGGGCTTGCCAAGGAACTTATTTCCCTGAACAATAACCTCACCTCTTGAGAGAACTGTATCGGCATTCCCTTTAACTTTTTTACCTTCATACATTGAATAATCTACAGCCATATGATGGTTTTTAACTGAGATTGTATATTCTTTTTCAGGATCCCATAATACTATATCTGCATCGCTGCCGGGAGCTATGGTTCCTTTGCGCGGATAAAGACCAAACATTTTAGCCGGAGTAGTGGAACATAGTTCGACCCACCTGTTCAATGAAATTCTTTTTTCATTTACTCCGCCGTTATATAATAGTTGGAGCCTGTGCTCAATACCGGGACCTCCGTTAGGAATCTTTGTGAAATTACCAATGCCAAGTTCTTTCTGTTCTTTCATGCAGAAAGGACAATGATCTGTTGAAACTACCTGAAGGGTATTTCTTTTCAAGCCTGCCCAAAGTTTGTCCTGATTCCATTTCTCCCTGAGAGGAGGAGTGAAAACAACCTTGGCATCTTCAAATCCGGGTTTCCCCATATCTTCCAGTGAAAGGAATAAATATTGCGGACAGGTTTCTGCATAAACAGGTAAACCTTTATCTCTCGCTTCGGAAACTTTATCAAGTGCATCATTGCATGAAAGATGAACTATGTAAACCGGGGCACCCGACATCTGTGCCAATGCAATTGTTCTGTTAACTGCTTCTGCTTCAGCAGATGTGGGACGGGTTAACGCGTGGTAAATTGGAGCAGTTTTTCCTTCAGCCAGTGCCTGCTGAACAATCACATCAATCACTCCCCCGTTCTCTGCATGCATGCAAATCAGTGCGCCTGTTTTTGCTGTATGCTTCATTGCTTTAAATATTGTTGCGTCATCAACCATAAGCGCGTTGGGGTATGCCATGAACATCTTGAAGCTTGTAACTCCTTCGCGTACCATTTCACTCATATCCTCAATGTGTGCATCGGGCAGATCGGTAACAATCATATGAAAACCGTAATCGATTGCTGCTTTACCTTCTGCTTTTTTATGCCATATATCCAGTGCGTCACGCATTTTAGTTCCGCGTGCCTGTGTTGCAAAATCAATTAAAGAAGTGGTTCCGCCGAAAGCAGCTGCTATTGTACCTGTTTCAAAATTATCACAAGATGTGGTTCCGCCAAATGGCATATCAAGGTGTGTATGGACATCAATGCCGCCGGGTATAACGTATTTCCCTTTTGCATCGATTATTGAATCAGCTTTAACATCGAGATGCTCCCCTATTAATTTTATTTTTCCATTATCAATAAACACATCCGCAAGATAATCCTGATCAGCAGTGATCACTCTTCCATTTTTTATTAATGTGGACATAATAATCTCCGTTAATTATTTTAATTAAAACACCATTAATGAATTTCTATTCCATGCTGTTTCTGGAACTCAGCAAGATTTTCCCAACTCAGTTCTCTTCCTTCACTCTTGAAATCCTGTATTAAATTATTCCATGTCTTTTCTTCAGATCCATCATCAAGCCTTACCATCGAAATACAACCGGGAACAGGACAAACAATAGCGCAAAGATTACAACCGACACAATCCTTTTCCCTGATAACAGTTTTATTATGTCCGTCCTCAGGAGTAATGTCTATGCATTGATGAGCTCCATCTTCACAGGCAATATAACAAAGGTTGCAATGAATACATTTCGATTGATCAATCCTTGCAACTGCTTTATACAACAGATTAAGATTACCAAAACTATCTAAACCGGTTAGTGATTTACCTCTTACCTGGTCAAGGTTGGAAAATCCCTTTGACTGCATCCAATTAGTCAAGCCATCAATCATATCCTGTACTATCCGGAATCCATGATGCATGACCGCGGTGCAAACCTGTACGCTGGTTGCGCCAAGAAGAATAAACTCCAGCGCATCTTTCCATGTACTGATTCCGCCTATGCCTGATATTGCCAGATTAAATTCAGGATCGGTGGCTACTTGCGAAACCATATGAAGCGCGATTGGTTTAACTGCAGGACCGGCAAATCCCCCGTGCCCGCCCTTACCGGAAACATTTGGAACAACACGCAATGTATCCAGATCAATTCCAACTATACTATTTATAGTATTTATCAGAGATACACCTTGCGCTTTAGCAGCCTGAGCTGCACGCGCCGGCATCTGGATATTGGTAACATTTGGCGTTAGCTTAACCAGCACCGGAATTGTAGAAACTTCTGTAACCCATTCTGTAATCATTTTACAATATTCAGGAACCTGTCCAACAGCAGCACCCATTCCTCTCTCGCTCATTCCATGAGGACAGCCATAATTTAGTTCCAGCCCGTCGGCTCCGGTATCAATAGCTTTTTTTACTATATCATGCCAGGTTTCTCTTTTAGATTCAACCATGAGAGAGACAATAATTGCCCGATCGGGCCATAGCTTTTTAGTCTCATATATTTCTTTCAGATTTATTTCAATAGTCCGGTCTGTTGTAAGTTCAATATTATTAAGCCCGGCTAATTTTTGCCCGCTGTAATCAAATCCTCCCAGCCGGCTGGCAACATTCATAATAGGTTCGCTAAGAGTTTTCCAAACGGTACCACCCCATCCTAATTCAAAAGCTTTGCATATCTGGTAAGCGGAATTAGTCGGGGGAGCGGATGCCAGCCAAAAAGGATTGGGTGATTTAATACCGCCGCAGTTTATTGAAAGATCTACCATTTATTCCTCATTAATAATTTGTTTGTACATACTAACCAAGAGATCTTTGGTTAACATTTCACCTCAATTACATAAAAATTTATCAATTCCGTGCGCAGCCATTTTACCATCATAAGCTGCATTAACAACTTCCTTACCGCCATTGATACAGTCACCCCCTGCAAACACTTTAGGATTTCCTGTCTGATAATTTTCCACGTTTATCTCAATCTTTCCATTTACGAATTTAACCCCGGGAACAGATGATATAAAATCGTTCTGCGCTTCCTGCCCTATTGCTTTAATTACCATATCAACCGGAATAGTAAATTCAGTTCCCGGGACAGGCAGAACGCTACGCTTGCCCTTCGAATCAGGCTGACCGGGCTCCATTCTTATACATTCAATTCCTTCAACAGAATTTTTACCAATAATATTCTTTGGAGCTGTAAGAAAATGAAAAATAATACCATCTTTTTTAGCAAGATCGAATTCAAAATTATAAGCAGACATGTCCTGCGAGCTTCTTCTATAAAGGACAATAACCTGTTCTGCTCCAAGTCTTTTAGCCTCTGTGGCAGCATCAATTGATGTATTGCCAGCGCCGATTATTGCAACTTTTTTACCAACAGGAACTGAGCTCCAATCTTCAGTTTTTACCTGTTCAATAAAATCCAAAGCGCTGATCACGCCTGATAGCTCTTCACCTTTTACAGAAAGCGCATTACTTTCACCAAGTCCAATTCCAAGGAATACAGCATCGTAATTTTTGTATAATTCATTAAATGTTATATTCTTTCCAATGCCTGTCCCTGTTTTCACACTAACACCAAAACTTTTAACAAGTTCAACTTCTTTTAAAGCATCCTGTTTTCTCATTTTGTATGGAGCTATTCCCCATGTATTTAACCCTCCGGGTACATCACTTTGTTCAAATATTGTTACGTTATAACCCAGAAGTGCCAGTTCGGCTCCGCATGCAAGTCCGGAAGGACCGGAACCAATGATTGCAACGCTTTTTCCATTTGATGGTTTAACATCAAATAATGCCGGCATACCCTGTTCAAAATAATTATCAATTACATACCGCTGCAGCCGTCCTATTTCAATCGGCTTATCCCCTTTTTCATTCAATACACACGCTCCTTCACAAAGAACCGCTACAGGACATGCTTTTGCACAAGTAAGTGCTACCCAGTTTGATTTCAAAATAGTTTTAGCGGATCCCAGCAGGTTATCCGTTGATATCTTTTTAATAAATTCTGATATATCAATATGAGTAGGACAAGCCTTCATACAGGGGGAATCATAACAATAAAGACATCTTGAGGATTCAGCTAATGCAGAACCATATGTTAATGGCGGATGCAGTTCCTGAAAATTTTTCTCATATTGTTCAGTGCTTAATTTAGAAACGATATTTTCCATTTTTTATCTTTATTGTTTATTGTAGTTTATAAATTTTCGTCAGCTATTACCAATGCATTATCTAAAACATTTAGTGCAAAGTCAATTTCTTCTTTAGTAATTATTAAAGGGGGAGCAATTACAAAATGTGAAAGCCATGCCTGGATGTAAACTCCTTTCTTCATCATTTCAGAAGTTATTTTATCTACTAGCAGTGGTTTTCCCGTTACCTTATCTTCCTTAGTATTAAATGACTCTTTTGTTTTCCTGTCCTTAACAAGTTCAACCGCTCTGAATAAACCAATCCCCCTTACATCTCCAACCGAAGGATGTTTTTCTTTTAGAGCAAGAAGTTTTGGCTGCATATAATTTCCTAAATTTAATGCGCGCTGGACAAGGTCAAGTCTTTTAATTTCATTTATTGCGGCAATTGCGGGGGCAAGTGTCAGCGGATGAGCCTCATATGTATGACCATGTGCAAAATAATGATCATTAAAAAAATCAGCAATCTTCATAGTAGTTGCAGTTAAACCAAGGGGCACATATGCTGATGTAATTCCTTTTGCAGTTGTAAGAATATCAGGAACTATATTCCAATTATCCACTGCGAACCACTTCCCTGTCCGTCCCCACCCGCTCATAACTTCATCGGCAATTAAAAGAACATTATTATCATCGCATATTTTTCTTAACCGTGGAAGGTATTCGTCAGGCGGCACCAGGATACCATTCGTGCCGACAACCGGTTCTATAATTACGGCTGCAACGTTATTCTCATTCTTAATCATATGCTCAATATATTCAGCGCAGGCAATATTGCATTCAGGGTATTTGTGGTTCAAGGGACATTTATAGCAATTACATTCAGGAGCAAAAATCACCCCTTCAATTTTACCTGAGGGTTCAACAGCCCATCTTCTCGGATCGCCGGTTGCAGAAATAGAAGCTGCTGTGGAACCATGATAAGAATTGTAACGGGAGATAATCTTATATTTTCCTGTATACATTCTTGCAATCTTGATTGCGGCTTCATTTGCTTCAGTACCGGAAGTGGAGAAATAATATTTTTCCAGTCCTTTGGGTAGGACTTCGAGAAGGAGCTTGCTAAGTTCAGCACGCACATCAGTAGCAAAACCGGGAGCGGCAAAAGGAAGCTTTGCCGCCTGGTCCTGAATAGCCTTAATTACCGCCTGGTTTTTATGACCAAGTGAAACGCACATAAGCTGGGCTGAGAAATCGAGATATTTCTTCCCCGCAGAATCATAGAAATAACATCCTTCAGCATCAGTAATATGCATAGGTTTCCAATTTTTCTGATAGCGCCACGTACCATAGGTATGTTTAGCTGTTATCTCTACAATTTCATCAGAGGTCACAGTATACTCCGTTTCAAATGAATCTTAAATATTTATTATAACTATATAGAAGTTAAAGCTTCATAAGTTTCAGGGCGGCGGTCTCTATAGAACTGCCAAATATTTCTGACTTCAAGAATTTCATCGAGGTTAAGATCGGCAACTACAATTTCGTCTTTATCCCGTCCTGCCTGGGCAATAATCTTTCCTCTTGGATTGCAGAAATAACTTTTACCATAAAACTCGCCTATATTCCATGGAGGTTCAGTTCCCACCCGGTTTATTGCACCGATAAAATATCCGTTGGCAACTGCATGAGCGGGTTGTTCAAGTTCCCATAAATATTCAGAGAGACCTGCAACAGTAGCTGAAGGATTAAAGACAATTTCAGCGCCGTTAAGACCTAAAACGCGTGCGCCTTCAGGAAAGTGCCTGTCGTAGCATGTATAAACGCCAATATCTGCAAAAGCTGTTTTAAATACCGGGTAGCCCAGGTTACCGGGCTTGAAGTAAAACTTCTCCCAGAAACCGGGTCCGCAATGAGGTATATGATGTTTCCTGTATTTGCCAAGATATTTACCGTCAGCATCTATTACTGCGGTAGTATTATAATAAATTCCCTGATTCTCAACTTCATAAATCGGTATAACTAAAACCATTCCATATTTTTTAGCAACTTCCTGCATTAGTTTTACAGTTGGTCCATTTGGAATTTCCTCAACCAATGAATACCATTTAGTTTCCTGTTCAGCGCAGAAATAGGGACCATAAAAGAGTTCCTGGAGGCTGAGGATCTGAACTCCTTTAGCTGCAGCTTCACCAATCAGTTTTAAATGTTTATCAATCATTGCCTTTTTAACTTTTTCAATAGGCTGCTCGGAAGAGAGCGCCAGAGTTGCCTGAATAAGTCCACCTCGAACAATACGTGCCATAATTTTGTTCCTTATAAAATTATAATTAATTCATCCAATTAGTTTTGGATTCGGGATTCCACTTAACAGTAGTTTTTTTAAGCTTTGTCCAGAATTCAATAGAACTTTTACCGGTTATATCGCAAACACCAAATTTGGATTCATTCCACCCGCCGAAGGAGAATGGTTCCCTTGGAACCGGAACGCCTATGTTTACGCCTATCATGCCGGCGCTTGATTTTTCTATAACATATTTTGCTATTCCACCGCTCTGCGTAAAAACAGAAGCTGCATTTCCATAAAGTGAGCTTTGCTGAATCTTTAAAGCATCATCAATATTCTCTGATCTTATTATAACAAGTACGGGACCAAAAACTTCCTCTTTGGCAATCTTCATTCCGGGTTTAACATGATCAAGAATAGTAGGTCCGACATAGAAACCATTTTCTTTTCCTGCAACTTTACAATTTCTTCCGTCAAGTAATACCACAGCACCTTCCTGTTCAGCTTCAGTGATATAATGCTCAATCCTTTCTTTGGCTGACCTTGAGATTACAGCTCCAAGGTTAATACCCGGGATAATTTTTTTAGCTTCTAAAACAAGCTGGGCTATTATATGATCAACAGGTCCAACAGCAACCATTGCGGAAACTGCCATACAACGCTGTCCTGCACAGCCTGACATTGAAGCTGCGACATTGGAGGCAGTCATCTGAATATGGGCATCGGGAAGGACGAATAAATGATTTTTTGCCCCTCCAAGTGTTAAAGCTCTTTTAAGGTTAGAAGTTGCCCTCTTGTAAACGATTTTTGCAACACGGGTTGAACCAACGAATGAAACTGCCTGAATTCCCGGATGATCGCATATCGCTTCAACAACTTCCTGGGAACCATGTACAACATTGAATACTCCATCAGGCAAACCGGCATCTTTAAGAAGTTCTGCTATCCTGTTAGCGCTTAATGGTACCTGTTCCGAAGGCTTCAGCAGCATAGTGTTTCCCAAAACAAGTGCGTTAGGGATAGTCCAGTTAGGAACCATGTTAGGAAAATTAAACGGGGTAATAGATGCAACAACGCCTAAGGGGAAATGTTCAATGCGGCATTCGACACCTTTGCTTACTTCAAGAACCTCCCCGGAGATAATCTGCGGCATTGCACACGCATACTCAGTAACCTCAATGCTCTTCTCAATTTCTGCTCTTGCTTCGGGAATTGTTTTCCCATTCTCTTCATGGACAAGGTAGGTAAGATCATCGATATATTTTTCGAGAAGAGATTTATATTTATAAAAAATCTGTGCTCTTTCCTTAACGGGAATTGAAGACCATTCCGGGAAAGCTTTTTCTGCAACTTTTACAGCTTTATTTACTGCTTCATAATTGGAGAGTGGTACAGTAGATAAAAGAGTACCATCACTCGGTGAAATAACCTCCAGCACATTTGCATTACCGGGAATTAATTCACCTGCTATATAATTCTGAAGCGGAGAATATTTCATTGGAACTCCGTAATAATTAAAATGAATCGAATATTAAATCAAGTTAAAAATAAAAATATTTAATTGAAAGAGAATTATTAAAAGTTACCTTCAGGATGTAATTGGTTATAATGACTTTGAAAAGAAGATCATGAGACCGGAAGCTATAAAAAGAGAGGAGATAAAAAATAAGTGAGTCTGCCATTTCTCAAATCACAGTTGAACCAATTGTTCGGATCAATAATAATTTTCCTTTATGAATATTTTCAATTTATCAAGGATGAAGGAGATTATAAATTCACCTCAAAAAAGCTGTGATCACAATTTTTAGAACTTACTACTTATTAAAATAACTCGATTATGATTAAAAAGCGGGCAGTAGGTGTGACGAGCATCATTTTGTCTCGCTGTCACAACCCCTATTTTATGGCAGGGAGAATGTTAAAAAAGGCATAGATAGATATTATTTGTTTAACATAAATTTAAATAATTATAGGAGAACTCATGGAAAGAAATAATGAATTTCTGAAATACGTTCCGATTTTTTCTGATTTGGGTGAAGACCAGTTGGATAAGATTGCTAGAGTGGGAATATACCGTACTTTTAAAAAAGACAGCGTAATTCTTTTTGAACATGAAGACGGAGCCGGACTTTTCATTATAGCGAAAGGAAAAGTAAAAGTATCACGGTACAGTGATGACGGAAGGGAAGTTATTCTTGCGGTACTGCATGAATCCGATATTTTCGGTGAAATGTCAATCCTTGATGGTTATTCCCGTTCTGCTACTGTTTCAGCTACCGAGGATTCAGAAGTATTTTTAATTAAGAGAGAAGATTTTCTTGAACTTCTTAAAAGCCAACATGATGTTGTCATATCAATGCTTCAGGAATTAACAAGAAGACTTAGGGCTGCCGATATGAAAATCAAAGCTCTTAGTATGAAAGATGCTGAAGGTAAAATTGCTACCGTATTAATTCAATTGGCAGATGAAATCGGTAAGATCAAACATGGCCAGGTAGAAATCGAAAAATTACCATATCAGCATGATATTGCAAATATGGCAGGAACATCAAGAGAAACGATTTCACGTACTTTGCATACCTTTGCAAAAAAAGGATTTGT
>JARLHD010000423.1 GCA_031292435.1 Ignavibacteriaceae bacterium | reverse complement strand
CATATCTGTCCAAAACGCTATAATAAAAAGACCCCCTCCTGCGGAATAAATCTGCAGGAGTTATCTTTGCTTTGCGAAGAGAAAAGAGAAGGGTCAATGAATAACATAACACTTTTCAGTCAAATATTACAGCAGATAGACAGAAATCTTTTCCATAAAGCTGTAACCCAATACCAGACAGATAAACACAGCAAAGGTATAAATAGCTGGACACACCTGACGGCGATGTTGTTCTGTCATTTATCGAAAGCACAATCGATAAGAGAAATAACCAATGGTCTATTATCTGCTTCAGGTAACCTAAACCACCTTGGAATACAGGGCAAATGTCCAAGCCGGTCATCACTATCTTACATAAATGAACACCGGGACTGGCGTATGTTCCGTGAGTTTTACTTTTTGTTAAAAGACGATTTACAGAATAAAGGATATCTGGGCAGAAAGAAGTTCAAGCGAATAAAACGAAAAATATTTATGCTTGACAGTACTGTAATCAGTTTATGTCTGAAAGTATTTGACTGGGCAAAGTACCGCCAGGAGAAAGGAGCAATAAAACTTCATACATTACTGGATTATGACGGATGTATGCCATCATATCTATTTATGACCGCGGGAAAGCAATCAGACGTAAGACATGCACAATATATGGTTTTGCCAAAGAAAAGCGTTGTGGTGGCAGATCGTGGATATCAGGATTTTTCAATGCTTTCGGATTGGGATAAGAATGATATTTATTTTGTTATCAGACTGAAGAAATCAATACAGCATCAGATGATAAAGGAACTTCCGCTTAATCAGACTGATAACAATAAAATACTTAAGGACGAATTGATAATGCTTACGGAAGAAAAGACAAAAGAACTTTATCCCAAAGCTATAAGAAGACTGGCAATATATGATGAAAGAAACGATAAAGTAATTGAGCTTATAACTAACAATTTAACTTGGACAGCATCAACGATTGCCGAGTTATATAAACAGAGGTGGATGGTTGAAATATTCTTCAAAGAATTGAAACAACACCTGAAAATCAAATCATTTATAGGAACTAATGAGAATGCTATGTGGATACAGATTTGGACAGCATTGATAACTTTACTATTGCTGCGTTATCTGAAGGAATTGGCAGAGTATAACTGGTCATTGTCTAATTTGATCGCTTTTTTAAGGATGAATCTGTTTGTAAAGATTTTACTAACTGAATGGTTAAATAATCCATTTAAGCCCCATGCAGATTTTAGTATCGAAAGTAGACAGGAAAGTTTATTCTAGCAAGGGTCTGAAATCAGAGTTTTATTAAATCTGTCCAAATTAGATTATTATTTAATCTTTTGTCCCATTCCCGTTTTATTTTGGACAGCAGTG
>JARLHD010000422.1 GCA_031292435.1 Ignavibacteriaceae bacterium | reverse complement strand
TGGAAGGAATGGTGATATATTTGTCCAGAAAGCTCCTGCCGCTACTATTGAGGTCTTAGCCAAAGCTCTTATCGATTTATATAATGCAAAAAGTGAAATCAAATTGATTGGCACCCGGCATGGTGAAAAATTGTATGAAACACTTGTTAACCGCGAAGAAATGGCCCATGCAAGAGATATGAAAGACTATTACCGCATCCCGGCTGATAATAGGGATCTAAACTATGGAAAATTCTTCACAGAGGGAGAATCAAAAGTCTCCGAGGTTGAAGATTTTACATCTCATAATACGACCCGCCTTGATGTTGAAGGTATGAAAAAACTCCTGCTTAAATTGGATTTAATTCGAAAAGATCTTAACCTTAAATAAAAATATTGGATTATTCTGACGTAATATCATATGATTAAAATCGGAATTACCGGACAGACCGGCTTTATTGGAACTCATTTATTTAATACCCTTGGGCTGTTCCCTGATAAGTATGTAAGAATTAAATTCGAAGATAGTTACTTCCAAAGTGATGAGAAACTTGAATCTTTCGTAAAAGAATGTGACATAATTGTTCATCTGGCTGGGATGAACCGTCATAACGATCCGGAAGTAATTTATAAAACGAACATTGGATTGGTTAATCAATTAATCGGTGCCTTGGAAAAAACAGCATCTCTTCCTTATGTGCTTTTTGCTTCCTCTACTCAGGAAGAACGGGATAATCAATATGGAAAATCAAAACGGGAAGGACGTGAACTCCTTGAAAAATGGGCTGTCCGTAATAATGCAAAATTTACAGGTCTTGTTATTCCCAATGTTTTTGGACCTTTTGGAAATCCATATTATAACTCAGTAATTGCAACTTTTTGCCATCAGCTTACTCATAATGAAACACCTAAAATTGAAGTAGATGGTGAAATAAAACTTATCTATGTGGCGGAACTTGTTAAAGAAATATTATCTCGAATTGAGCGAAATAAGGTTGTTGCCTCTTCTGAAGTCGTGAAGGTACCGTATACATCAGAAATTAAAGTATCTGCTTTGCTGAAATTACTTGAAGAAATTAAAAACAATTATTTCACTAAAGGTGAAATACCGGATCTAAGTATTGCGTTTGAACGTAATTTATTTAATACCTTCCTTACATATGTGGAACATAAAACATTTTTTCCCTTTAATTTGAAATTAAATACTGATCAGCGGGGAAGTTTTGTTGAAACAATAAAACTTAATAGCGGTGGACAGGTTTCTTTCTCGACCACCGTTCCGGGAATAACACGTGGCAACCATTTCCATATTCGAAAAGCAGAACGTTTTGCTGTTATTAAAGGTAAGGCGCTGATACAGCTAAGAAGGATTGGCACTTCGGAAATACTAAACTTTGAATTATCCGGTGATAAGCCTGCATTTGTAGATATGCCTGTCTGGTATACCCATAATATAAAAAATATCGGCGACGGGGAACTCTATACTTTATTTTGGATCAATGAATTCTATAATCCGGATGATCCGGATACATTTTTCGAAACGGTTTAAAAATAAAACTTAACATTATGCAAAAATCCAAACTAAAACTCGTAACTATAATTGGTACTCGCCCTGAGATTATCAGGTTATCTGAAGTTATCAAGTCATGCGACCGTTATTTTCATAATGTCCTCGTGCATACTGGTCAGAACTGGGATTACTCTTTGAATCAGGTATTCTTTGAGGATCTCGGGTTGCGTGCACCTGACCGTTATCTCGAGAGTGTAGGAAAAACTCTTGGGGAAACTATGGGGAACATAATAGCAAGATCGTATGATGTCCTTCAAAAAGAAAAACCTGATGCATTGCTTATTCTTGGAGATACAAACTCTGCACTTTCAGCAATTTCAGCAAAACGATTAAAAATTCCCATTTTCCATATGGAAGCGGGTAACCGGTGTTTCGATCAGAATGTACCCGAAGAAATCAATCGTAAAATAGTAGATCATATTTCTGATATTAACCTTCCTTATACTGAACATTCACGAAGGTATCTGTTGTCGGAAGGTTTCCGCAAAGATCACATTTTTGTTACTGGGTCCCCTATGCAGGAAGTGTTGCTTAAACATAAAGCAACAATAAGCAGGTCTGAAGTATTAAAAACCCTGAAGTTGGAAAAAAATAAATATATTCTTGTATCTGCGCATAGGGAAGAGAACATCGATATAGAACAGAATTTTATGGACCTTATGACTGCTATTAATACAATAGCTGAACGTTACAATATGCCAGTTATATACTCTACTCACCCCCGAAGTCTTAAGTTTATCGAACAGCGAAAATTCAAATTTCATCCTTTAGTCCGGAATCTTAGTCCATTTGGTTTTATTGACTATAACAAACTGCAGATGAATGCATACTGTGTGTTATCCGATAGCGGCACTTTGTCGGAGGAAAGTTCTATTCTTGGCTTTACTGGAATACTGATACGTACTTCCACAGAACGTCCGGAGGTCTTTGACAAGGGGAGTATGGTTATTGGTGGTATCAAGGGTAATGATATCTTGCTGGCTATTGAACTTGCTGTATCAATGAAAGAAAATAACGAACCGGTCGGTGCTGTTCCTGATTATCTCGATTCAAATGTTTCTATAAAAATCGTAAAAATTATCCAGAGTTATACCAAAATTGTGGATAAAATTGTTTGGGGAAAATAGTTTTTGATTTTAAGACTAGGATGAATTTTTGAATATACAGGTACAATGAATTTTATTCCTTTATTTAATAAGATTGAAATGTTTTTTAAAACAGGACACGAAAGAAGTGTTCAGGCAAAAAAAAATATTATCGGTCTCGTTATTAGTAAAGGTATAAGTATTATTGTCTCTTTGCTGCTTGTTCGTTTAACTATAAATTATGTTAATGCTTCAAACTACGGTATCTGGATAACATTAAGTTCAATTATCGCCTGGATGAGTTTTTTCGATATTGGATTTGGAAATGGACTACGTAATAAGTTTGCTGTTGCAAAAGCTACAGGCAACGAAACCAATGCCCGCATTTATATTAGCACTACATATGCAATATTATCAATAATATTTACCATTGTATGGATAATATTTTTCGGAGTTCACTTCTTTGTTAATTGGAGTTATGTATTAAATGCTCCTAGGGAAATGGCAGATAACTTATCAACTTTGGCAATAATTGTATTTAGTTATTTCTGTCTTCAGATCGTTCTTAAGACTATCAATACAGTTCTTATTGCAGACCAAAAACCTGCAAGATCATCCTATTTAGATATGGCTGGTCAAGTTCTCACATTAATAATTATTTACACGCTCACAAGAACCACTAAAGGTTCATTGATTAATTTAGGTCTGACCTTGGGCTTCGCCCCTATTCTCGTAATGATTATTTCTACAATTTGGTTTTTTCGCAATAGTTATAAACAGTATGCTCCTTCATTTAAATATGTAAAGTTTGCATATGCAAAAGATATAATGCAATTAGGTTATAGATTCTTTATAATCTCAATAGCATCTATAATTTTATATCAGACAAGTAATATAATAATTGCACATCTTTTTGGGCCTGAACAGGTTACTCCATACAATATTGCGTATAAATATTTTGGAATAATTACCATGGTCTTTGGAATTATAATTGCTCCTTTCTGGAGTGCCTTCACAGAAGCCTGGACTAAAAAGGATATTTTATGGATAAGAATGATTGTTAAAAAATTAAAATACATGTGGATTTTTTTAACAATTTGTACAATTCTCATGCTTACTGTTTCCGATACAGTTTATAAATTATGGATTGGGAATAAAATGGCGGTGCCTTTCAGTATTTCAATTGTATTATCTATTTATGTGATCATTACAGTTTGGAACACTATCTTCAGCTATTTTATTAATGGAATTGGCAAAATCCAGTTACAGCTTTATAGCGCAATATGGTGTGCTGTTATTAATATTCCGTTGGCTATTATTTTAGGTAAGAACTTTGGAATAAGTGGGGTTATCTTTTCAACAGTTATTCTAAGTTTTATTAATTCTATTTGGATTACGATACAATATAATAAGGTGATCAGTAATAATGCCGTCGGTATTTGGAATAAATAATTAGTAAACGTCGGAATATTTAGAAGAAATATTAATGCTTAATAAAATGGAACTTAATTAGAGTTATTATGGCAGAATTTACTGATAATAATTATTGGAAATTATATTGGGAAAAACATAAACTTGACAATAGAGCAACTGTTTTCTTTGAAGATCTTGTAAAAGATTTTCCACAAAATTCAAAATTATTGGAAATTGGCGGATTCCCGGGAAAATTTGCAGCATATTTTAAAAATAGATTAAACTGTGATGTTACAATTTTAGATTCATATATCGATTCTTCTAAAATTAATAGAGTTGAAGAAATTTATGGTATCGAAAAGAATTCTATTAAATATATTAAAGCTGAATTTCTTAATACAAAATTAAACGAAGAATTTGATATCGTTTGCTCATTTGGTTTTTTAGAACATTTTATTGACTCGAAAGAAATTATTGAAAAACATTTGAATTGTCTTAAAAAAGGCGGCACATTATTTATTACTATACCCAATTTTAAGAGTATAAATGGAATTGTTCAGAAAATTTTCCATAGGGAAAATTATAATAGGCATAATATTCAATGTATGGATCTTTCTCTTTTAAGAGGAATCATGAAGCAATTAGAAATGAAGGAATTTATTGTCGAATATTATGGAATTCCAATTATTTGGTTAGAAAAGGATGCTGGTATAAGCAAAAATGTCAGGTATATTTTTGAAAAAATTATTAATAAAATCATTGGTCATTTACCATTGCAAAAAAGCAAATTTTTGGCTCCACAGATTATCATTTTTGGAATAAAATAAAAAATAGTTTAGATTAATAATAAATATGGAACTATACGCATACTCAACTTTATTGATCCTGATATTTGGTTTTATTTTACAATTCAAATATTATGGGGTTAAATATTTTCTCCATCCTTCATTTTGGTTTTTTTTGATATGGATTCTTAGTGTCATATCTTTTATCATATATATTAGTGTAGGTCTTACATATATAATATTTGATCATTATTTGATTGAAGAGTTATTTGTCTATGTTTCATTTACAGCTTTATGCTTTATAATTGCTAGCTCATTTAGTTATAAAAAACTAAAAAATAATAGCGCAAAATGGATCCCCAAATTTTCTGAGGAACATTTTAGAATAATTGCAACAACAATATTAATTGTTTCACTGATTTCTTTTGTTGTAGGCTCCGGTTTCGATTTCAATAAGAATAGAGAAATTATGGTAAACCAGACAAGATCCGCTGTTTTTAATAAAACTGCTCCTACGGTATTAGGTATAATATCAAGTGTACTTTGGGGATTAAATTTACCAATGTTAATTCTCTCGGGTTACTATATTGGTAATAGCTATTATTTAAGATTTAATAAAAAACTAAAACGAAAGTTTAAAAAATATTATTTTTATCCCTTTATTACATCTGTAATTTCAACAATTATTATGGGTGCACGAGCAGGTGTTGTCGCATCTTTAATTTTTATGATTTTTGGCATTTCATTAGCATTATCCAGATATAATGATGTTTCAATTAAATTATTATCTAAGATGGCAAAGTATGCTCTAATTGTTTTTCTTGCATTTTCAATATTTGCTACCTACATAAATGTAATAAGAGAAAGAAGTAATATCTCCAATTCAAATACTGTCATGAGATGGTCTCCTTATCCGATTCTTAAACCATTCTCGGGATTATTAGAATATATGACTGATCATTATCCGGGATACCAGTTAAGAAGAGTTGACAGCATGCCAAAGGAACCAAGATTAGGTCAAGTATCGCTCTCGGGTATTACTATGTTCAGTGTCCCAATTGCTTCTCAGTTATTAGGGACCCCAGTTTCAATTCAAAATGTATTTGATCTCTATGCACCCAATATAATTATCAGAAGTTCGGATTTAATGAGAACAAACGCTTTATGGGAGAGTACTACTGCTACAGTTTATCTCCTTCTTTATGAAGATTGGGGTTATTGGGGGACATTTATCGCTATTTTTATTTTTGTAATTATTACTCAGTTGATCTATAATAATATTTTTCGGAAAAAAAAGGTTACTTTTTTATCTATACTCCCCCTTACTTTGGTGTATTTTCTTTGGTCCCAAACCATTTTCTCTCATGTAATTTTAGGAAGTTGGATGACTGCCTATATTTATCCTTACCTGGTTGCAGACATTATTTCAAATTATATGAAAAATAGCTATAGAAGGGAAAAATTAATTCTTGATAAATAGAAACGATAAAATAAATTGAAAGTGCTTTGGTTTTCAAATACACCCGCTTTAGGAACTGAATTTCTTACTCCTGAAGCTTTAACTGGAGGGTGGCTTAATGCACTCAATAAAGAACTTCAGGAATATGTAGAATTACATATGATATTCTACTATGCCAGGTATGCAGAAAAATTTTATTATAAAAAAACTCATTATTATCCTATATGTAAGCGCAATTGGAAGTTGCAGGTATTTAAAAATATAATATTTAATACATTTATTGATACACAGGATAAGCATATTTATCTTTCTTTGATAAAAGAAATTCAGCCGGACATAATTCATATTCATGGTACTGAAAACCCTTTCGCTTGTATTATTGGTGAAGTGGATATCCCGATTGTTATTTCAATGCAGGGCAATATTTCTGTAATCTTGAAAAAATATAGCAGCGGTATAGAAAAGAAATTTTTCTCAATAAATAACTATAATATTAAAAATTTAAGATCATTTATTTTTTCACGCCCGTTCAATGTAAACCTGAAACAATATAAAAAAATGCAAAAACGTGAAGAACGGAATATGCTTAAATGTTCTAATATTATAGGAAGGACTGATTGGGATAAAAGGATTAGTAGTATATTATCTCCTGACCGCAGATACTTTCATAATGATGAAATTTTACGTGATATTTTCTATACTGAAAAATGGATTTATCCCCCAAATACTGGCAAATTAATTCTGCATACAACTAGTAGAAATTCTCCTTATAAAGGATTTGAAACTATTTGTGAATCACTTTACGAATTGCATAAAGCAAATATCCAAAATATTGAATGGAGAGTTGCCGGAATTTCCGAATCAGACCTTATTGTGAAAGTTGTAAAAAAGAAATTGAAAAACAGGTATCCTCAAAATGGATTGGTATTGCTTGGAAATATAAATGAAACGCAGCTAATTGAAAAACTTAAAGAGGCTCATATTTATATAATGACCTCACATATTGAAAATAGCCCTAATGGTCTATGTGAAGCTATGATGTTGGGAATGCCTTGTATTGCAACAAATGTCGGAGGTACTCCTTCATTACTTAAAGATGGTGAAGAAGGAATACTTATCCAGGATGGCGATCCATGGTCTCTGGCTGGGACAATATTAGAATTATATAATAACCCTGATAAAGCCGCAGAATACGGTAAAAAAGCTAGGGAAAAAGCTTTGATAAGGCACGATAAAAATAAAATTGTTAATGAGTTGCTTGATATTTACAAAAGTATATCCTCCGTTAATTAAATAAATCACCTGATTGCATTTCTTAAATCCTATATCTCAGTAATCTAAAAATGATAAATAGCATTATTAATCGAATAGATCATCTATACCATTTATATTGTAGCAAAATTTGTACTCTATGTATGTTAATAATGGTTCGGTTAAAAGGTATTACTATAGGAAAGGGTTGTAATTTTAATGGTTGGACTAAATTTGTTCATGGAAGTAAAGATTCAATACAAATTGGGAATGATTGTACTTTTAAATCAAAACATACTTCGAACCTGATAGGTATTAATAGACCTTGCATCTTTTCTTCAATTGGTGAAAGTGGAAGCAAATTAATTATTGGCAATGGATGTGGTTTCAGTGGGACTGTAATTGGTTGCTTCGATAATATTACCCTTGGCGATAATGTTAGATGTGGTGCTAATACATTAATAACTGATTCAGATTGGCATATGGATGATCCGAGATCAGGAAAGCCCTCCCCAATTCAGATTGGCAATAATGTTTGGTTGGGTGTCAATGTAACAGTTCTGAAAGGAGTCAGCATAGGAGAAAATACAGTAATAGGAGCGAATAGTTTAGTTGTCAGGAGTATCCCGGCAAATGTTATAGCTGCAGGTAATCCTTGTAAAATCATGCGGTCATTGTAATTTGCTGATTACTATTGCATATAAAGGAGAATTCCCGGACGGGAATCAGGCTATGGCCTATAGGCTTAATCTTTATTGTAAAGGATTGGTAGCAGAAGGTTGTAGAGTAAATATTCTTATGCCGAGATCAGGGAATCCCAATAATATATCAGGCAAAAGTCAAAATTTGACATATCGTTCCATTGCTGCCAATAGCCTAAGCAGTAATTATATATTACGACGGTTGCAGTTATGGTTTATTGATCCGTTCTTGCTGATGTTACCATTAAAAAAGGAAGCCAAAGAAAACAATACAGTATGGTTGATTGGTTTTCAGGGGTTTTGGTTACTTGTTTATGCTCTTTATTTCAAGTTTTCCCATATCAGGATTATCATTGAGCAAAATGAAAATCCTTACTCTATGCAATCAACCTCTCGTGAAATTGTTTTTGTTCGCAAAATTAAACAATGGCTCCAAAGGAACATTACCTGGTATTTAATAGATGGGTTCGTGGTAATATCAGAATCTTTGGAATATCTGGTAAAAAAATATGCTTCTCGAAAATCAAGCATCATTAGGGTTCCTATCTTAACAGATGATTATCAGATTTCTAACTCAAATCATGTTTCAAATTTTGATTCGATAAGAGACATACCATTTATTTTACATGCTGGCGATATTAGTGAAAGAAAAGATGGCATTTCTAAAGTTATAGTGGCTTTTCATCGGGCAATTCAGGTCATCGGTAAAGGAAAATTGAAATTTTATTTCACAAGAAAAAATGCTTTAATAAATGATACGAAATTATATAAAAAAATTATTGAGGATCTGGGATTAGTAGATGAAATATTCTTTACTGATTATTTATCAAATGAAGATTTGGATTTTTTACTAAAGAATTGTCTGATGACGATAGTTAACAAACCATTGAATTCTCAGAATAATTATAATTTCCCTACAAAACTGACAAATTATTTAATCAATAAAGTCCCTGTTATTGCTTCCGAAACGGGCGAGATACCCAAATATTTTACAGATAAAAAGAATGCTCTCATTGTTAAACCAAATGACATAAATGGTATTGCCGATGCAATTATTTTCTTATACCAAAACCCTGATAAAGCAAAACAAATTGGTAATAATGGATTCTTATTGGCTCAAAATGTTTTTCATTACAATAAACACAGTAAAAAACTCTACGGTTTTATAAATAAAATTATTTTAAACTAACCTGAAAAGCTCCCTTATTCTGGTGACGCATCTATAGTGAAAAAAATCTGTTTAATTAGTACCGGTCTTGCTGGGGGAGGGATGGAACGTTCCTTAACCAGTCTTGCCAATTATTTCTCTTCAAAAGGACATCAGGTTACTATTATAAATCTTTTTAAAACTGATATTTTCTTCGAACTTGATTATAAAATAAAATTGTTTTGGCCTGGTTTTGAAAGGAAGAAATATCACCGGCTTTTGTACGCAGTTATTATTATTCCATATATCCGCAGATCAATTCGAATTATAAACCCTGATGTAATTTTATGTTTTGGTGAATGGTTTAATTCTTACATAATTCTTTCAACATGGTTTTTGAATAAACCCTTGTTCATCTCTGATAGAATGGGACCAAATTTATATTTGGGAAGAATGTTAGAGACTGCAAGAAAATTATTATATAAATATACTACCGGAATAATTTCTCAAACAAGTATTGCCGGAGAAATCCTTTTTAAAAAAACAAAAGCGAAGAACATTAAAGTAATTCCAAACGCAGTAAATGTTATAGATACTGATATTTCAATTAAGAAAAAACAAATTGTAACTGTAGGACGTTTATCTGGTGAAAAAGGGCATTCGATTCTGCTTAAAGCTTTCGCACAACTTGACCAAAAGGATTGGACTTTACATATTATTGGGGGTGGTAATAAAAAGCAGGAGTTGATTAATGAAGCTAAACGGTTAGGAATTTCGGATAGAGTATTGTTTTATGGTTATATGAAAGATTTTAGTGAAATATTGGGAAAATCAGAAATATTTGTCCTGCCTTCTCTCTATGAAGGTTTTCCCAATGCCTTGATAGAAGCTATGTCCGTCCCCCTGGCTTGTATTAGTAGTGATTGTATTGCCGGCCCGGGAGATATTATTCAGAACGGAACTAATGGGTTATTATTTAAAACAGGAGATGAAAAAGAATTGTGTAATGCCATTAAAAGATTAATTAATGATACTGAATTTCGGATGAATCTTTCATTAGAAGCATATAAAGTCAGGGAAAACTATTTTTTCGATAAAATGGCCCAACAATACCTGGATTTCCTGGTTAATTAATAAACATAAAATTATGAAGGTATTACAAATCAATTCTACATTAAATTCTGGCAGTACAGGTAGAATTGCTGAGGGAATCGGAATTACTGTAATTAAAAATGGTGGTGAAAGTTATTTTGCTTATGGAAGATCGGTAAACCCTGGCAAATCCCAAATAATCAAAATTGGAAACAAGTGGGATCAGTTCAATCATGTTTTGCAGACAAGGTTGTTTGATACTAATGGGTTTCATTCTAAAACCGCGACAATTACTTTTATAAAACAAATTCAACAAATTAACCCTGATATAATCCATCTGCATAATTTGCATGGATATTATTTGGATATTACAGTTCTATTTCATTTTCTGAAAGATTGGAAGAAGCCAATTGTATGGACTTTACACGATTGTTGGTCATTTACGGGTCATTGCTGCTACTATGAAAGAGTAAATTGCATTAAATGGAAAACTGAATGTCACCATTGCCCTTTGAAGAGTATTTATCCGCAGTCTTATTTCTTTGATAATTCAAAATCTAACTTTCAGAAAAAAAAAGCACTCTTTACCACCACTCATAATTTGCAGTTAGTTACCGTGTCTAAATGGTTGGAAAATCAGGTAAAGGATTCCTTTATGCAAGCCCTTCCAGTACAAACCTTTTATAATGGCGTTGATCTCTCGGTTTTTAAACCATCTGATTCTTTAAAATTCAAAAAGGAAAAAGGTCTTGAGGGAAAACAAATTATTTTGGGTGTAGCAAATATTTGGTCGGATGGTAAAGGTCTGGATTCTTTTATTGAATTAAGTAAAATTATAAAAAAAAACCAGGTTATTATTTTAATAGGCACAGCTAAAAAATTCAATAAACATCTGCCTTGTAATATTATTGGAATAGAACGTACTAACAGTATTGAGGAACTTGCAAAATTTTACAACCTGGCTGATGTTTTTGTTAATCTGTCAATTGCGGAAACATTTGGTATGGTGACAGCCGAAGCTATGGCTTGCGGTATTCCTTCTGTAGTCTATAAAACTAGTGCAATGCCGGAATTAATTACTAAAGATGTGGGTTATATAGTACCTTTAAATAACTATAAACTTTTATTTGATCGGATAAATTCAATATTAGAAAATGGGAAGTCAGGCTATTTAGTAAACTGCCGGAATCGTGCCGAAGAATTATTCGATCAGGACAAACAATTTGAAAAATATATTTCGCTTTACAAAAACCTGCAAAGCACCTATTTATCATAAAAGATATTACTAATGCGTGTTCTTTTCTTAATGTTTGTTTTTCCAGATATGAATACATCCTTTAACATGTACACCGCGTTAGTGGAAGAATTTGTTAGGAATGGTCATGAAATTTATGTCTTAGCCCCTGGAATAGGGTCAACTGGTATAAAGGTTGAAAATGGTATCAAGATCTTGCGAGTTAAGACGTTACCTATAAAAAATGTTCCTAACTTTTTGAAAGGTATTTCAAATATTCTTTTACCTTTCCAGTTTAAAAAAGCTCTCCATAAATTCTATCCGCGGGTTCAATTTGATTTGATTATCAGTGCTACTCCTCCAATTACTTTGGTCGATTTAGCTTCCCGCTTAAAAAAAGAACATAATTCAAAGTTTTATCTTATCCTCCGGGATATTTTTCCTCAGAATGCTGTTGATCTTGGTATTATGAAAGGAAAAAGCATTTTGCATCTGTATTTTCGTTCTAAGGAACGAAAGCTCTATAGGGTAGCCGATTTTATTGGATGTATGTCTCAGGGCAATATAGATTATATAATTAGACATAATCCTCTACTATCAGGTAACAAGCTCCATATCCTTCATAATTACCAGAAATTATATGAGGATTATGAAATTTCAAATACAAATATTTTAAGAGAATTCAATATTGAGAATAAATTCGTTGTAGTCTTCGGGGGAAATATGGGTAAATCTCAACAACTTGAAAATGTTCTGAAACTTGCAAAGGATTGTGAAGAATATCATGATGTTGAATTCATATTGCTTGGAGAAGGTGTCCAGATTAAAAAAATCGAAATGGATATTAAAAAGCAAAATATTAGAAATATTAAATTGATGGGAACTATTAGTAAACAGAAATATCAAACTCTTATTAGCCGGTGTCAGTTAGGATTAATTAGTTTGCATCAGGACTTTACGATTCCAAATATTCCTAGTAAAACATTAGACTATTTTAATGTAGGAATCCCTGTTCTTGCTTCTATTGATAAAGCTACAGATTATAATAAAGTATTGGATGAAGCAAAAGCTGGTTTATGGTCCTATGCTGGAGACCATCAATCATTTAAATCAAATTTCGACAAACTTTATCGGGATTCATCACTGAGAAAAACTATGGGTGCTAATGGAAGAAGATATTTTGAAAAATTCCTTACTGCCGGTTTAGCATATGAATCTATTATAAAAACAATTTCCTGAAAATAAATTACATTTTGAAACCGGTAACTTTAATTAAAAATAACCTTAAGAATATTTTCGGATGGAGGACTAAACGCAAAATTGTCGTTTTTTCAATTGATGATTATGGGAATGTTAGGATAGCATCAAAGACTGCAAGGGATTCTATGCAGAAAGCTGGACTTAATGTAACTAAAAATAGGTTTGATCAATTTGATGCTTTGGAAGATGCAGATGATCTTACGGGCTTATATGATACTTTAATATCGGTAAAAGATAAAAATGGGAATAATCCGGTTTTTACAGCCTTTACTGTGCCAGCTAATATTGATTTTGAAAAAATGCATGATACTCATTATACAGATTATTACTATGAACTTCTGCCGGATACTTATAATAAATTAACAGGCTATAATAATGTATTTGATTTGTGGAAAGATGGAATTCATAAAAAATTAATTTACCCCCAGTTTCATGGCAGGGAACATCTTAACATTAAGGTTTTGATGGAAGGACTCCATGAATTTGATAAAGAAATTATTGTTTCCCTTAATAATATGTCTTTGGGTGCTATTTCAAAAAAAAAATATTCAACAATTTCATACAATGCAGCATTTGATTTTAATGATTTTTCAGAAAACAAATATTTGATGGAAATTATAAAAGATGGGCTGAAGGTATTTGAAAAAGTTTTCGGATTCCGGGCAAATAATTTTAATGCTCCGGGTGCCTGCTCGCACCATTGCCTGGAGCAAACCTTGAAGGATGGTGGGATACAATATATCGACACCCCAATTATCAAAAATGAACACCAGGGGAATGGAAAATTTAAAAAAATATATAATGCCTTGGGGAAAAAGAATGAATATGATCAAATCTATTTGATTAGGAATTGTGTCTTTGAGCCTGGAGCTGATCGATCCAGGGATTGGGTAGACTATTGTCTAAAACAAATTGAAACATCTTTTAGATGGAATAAACCCGCCAATATTAGCTCTCATCGTGTTAATTTCTCTGGCCATATCGAACCGGCAAATCGCGAAAAAGGATTGAATATATTAGGAAGGTTGCTTAAAGAAATTATAAAAAAATGGCCGGATGTAGAATTTATGACTTCAAATGAACTTGGTGATCTGATTGCATCAACCTCGGAAAATTAAACTGGTTTTAAATAGTATAAATAAGTTGATCAATAAATTTAGAAAATATGCATTTTGGTCTTTAGATGTTTTAAAGGGTGGAAATCAATTAAAGCATTATAATGAAATAAGTTTTATCCTTGAAGATTTATTCTCTGAAGAATCTAAACGAAAACAGGAAAAAAACTTAAAGAACTTACTTTACCATGCTGTTAACACCACACCCTTTTATAAAAAACTAAAAGGCTTTAATTCATTAAACGATTTTCCCCTTATTAACAAAAATTTAATAAGAGAAAACTTTGAGGAATTTAGGTCCGATACATATAAAAATAAGAAAATTGTACCAATTGTAACAAGTGGGTCAACAGGTACTCCATTTAAGGTTTACCATGATATAAACAAACGAATGAGAAATTACGCTGATACTATTTATTTCGCCGAAATAGCAGGTTACAATATCGGTGAGGAACTTTATTACTTGAAAATTTGGAGTGAAAATAATAAAAAATGTCCGGTTCAGAGATGGATGCAGAATATTTTTCCGGTTGATGTTTTGAAATTGAATGATATTTCAATAAATAATTTTATTAAATTATTAACCCAAAGTAAATCAGCAAAAAATATTCTGGGTTATGCATCTGCATTTGATATTATATGTCAATATCTTGATAAAATTGGAAAGGATGTCATAAATGGTAATGTTAAATCTATAATAGCCATTTCAGAATCATTAAGTCAGTATACAAAAGATTCTATGACAAAATATTTCTCAGTCCCTGTATTATCTAGATATTCAAATCTTGAAAATGGAATTATTGCTCAGCAAAGTAAAAATGGTGCTGATGAATATTATATAAATTCTGCAAGTTATTTTATTGAAATATTTGATATGCACAGAGATGAAGTATTAAAGTCAGATGAAATTGGAAGAATAGTTATTACTGATCTTTTTAATTATTCTATGCCTATGATTAGATATGATACGGGTGATGTGGCTTCCATGTCCTATGTAATTGGAAATAATATAAAAATCCCTGTCCTGAAAAACCTGGAAGGAAGAAAATTAGACCTGATTTATGATACTGGTGGAAATCTGCTCTCCTCATACTTGGTATATAAAAATATGTGGAAATACACTGAGTTAAAACAATATCAGGTCATACAGGAAGATGAAAAAAAATACTTGATTAAGTTAAATACCGATAGTGTTTTCAAGCGGGAACATGAATTATTAACCGAATTTAAAAGCTTTTTTGGGAATGATGCATTAGTGAATATTGAATATGTTACTGAAATACCGTTACTTGCTTCGGGTAAACGTAAAAAAGTTGCTAGTACTTATGTTAAGAAATTATAATTTGCACTCGTATTACTATTGTTAACTCATCCCTAATTAGATTTCAGATATGTATGTATAAAAATTTCTTTAAAAGGCTGATTGATTTTACTATAGCTTTTTTCGGAATCCTTATTCTCTCTCCTTTATTTGCAATTATTACTATTGTTCTTTATTTATCAAATAATGGGAAACCCATCTTTTCCCAAATAAGACCGGGACTTAATGAGAAAGAATTCAAAATATTAAAATTTAGAACTATGAATGAAAAGAGGGACCAGTTTGGAAATCTGCTTCCAGATAATGAAAGAATTACTGGTATTGGCAATTTAATTAGAAAAACCTCGCTCGATGAAATTCCTCAATTATTCAATGTCTTTATCGGTCAGATGAGTTTAATTGGACCACGACCTTTATTATTCAGGTACATTCCTTTATATAATGAAAAACATCGTTTAAGGCATCTGGTCAAGCCGGGTATTACAGGGTGGGCTCAGGTTAATGGAAGAAATTCAATAAGTTGGAATCAAAAATTTGATCTTGATATCTATTATGTTGAAAATCTTAGCTTTATTCTCGATATGAAAATATTTTTATTAACCATTCAAAATGTAATAAAGAAAACAGGGATAAATCAAAGCAATGAAAGACCGATGGTACCCTTTGATGGAACTAATTAATTTTTCTTTATTAACTTACTCTTCAAAATAAATATGAATAACGATTTATTAATAATTGGGGCTGGCAGCGTAGGCGGATTCATTGCCAATAATCTTGGATTATTTGAACCTGAATTTAAAATCTTGGGATTCCTTGATGATGATCCTCAAAAAATTGGGAAAGAAATATTTAATTATAAAATTATTGGACCTATCTCTGAATTAGCAGCATTTAATGATAAAAATGTAAATATTGTGCTTGGTATTGCATCTCCCCAAAACAAAATTAGTATTATTAAGAAGTTACTCCCTTACAATTTTAACTTCCCTTCTTTTATATCAAAAAATACTTGGCTGTCGGAGAACGTTAAGGTAGGAAAAGGTGTTATTATTTATCCGGGGGTTTCTATAAATTATAATACTGTCATTGGTGACTTTGTTATTATTAATATGAATTGCGCTTTAGGTCATGATATTCTGATTTCAAGTTGCTCTACTTTAGCTCCCGGTGTTTGCTTGGCTGGTCATACAAAAATTATGGAAGGCGTTGAGATTGGTATTGGAGCCGCTACAAAACAAAATATTGTCATTGGTAAAAATGCAATCATCGGGGGTAAAACAATGTTAATAAAAAATGTGAATGAAAATGAAAAAATTGTTGGAGTTCCGGGGAGGGTTATCTGATATTTAAATGACCAATATTATAAAACCTAAAATCTGGCTTTCGTCTCCTCATATGGGTGAAGAGGAATTCAAATTTGTTAAAGAGGCTTTTGATACTAACTGGATTGCCCCGCTTGGACCTAATGTAAATGGATTTGAGCAGGATTTATGCAATTACACAGGTTGTACATATTCAGCAGCATTAAGTTCAGGTACTGCCGCTATTCACCTCTCACTTATTCTTTTGGGTGTAAAGGAAGGTGATGAAGTTATTTGTTCATCTTTTACTTTTTCTGCTTCGGCCAATCCGATTTTATATCTTAAGGCTAATCCCGTTTTTGTTGATAGTGAAAAACTTGCATGGAATATGAATCCCGAATTTCTTGAAGCTGCCATTTTAGATAGAATTGCTAAAAATAAAAAACCTAAAGCAATTATTATCGTCCACCTTTACGGTATGCCTGCTGAAATGAATAATGTAATGGGAATAGCTAATAAATATGAAATACCCGTTATTGAGGATGCAGCTGAAGCTCTTGGATCTAGTTATAATGGAAAACCTCTTGGTTCCTTCGGTGTCATGGGTATTCTCTCCTTTAACGGAAATAAAATTATCACTACTTCCGGAGGAGGGGCCCTTATTTCCGATAATAAAAATTATATTGAAAAAGCAAGATTTCTTTCTACTCAGGCACGTGATAATGCACCCCACTATCAGCATTCTGAAATCGGTTATAATTATAGAATGAGTAATGTTTGTGCTGGTATTGGTAGAGGCCAGATTAAGGTGCTTGATCAAAGGGTTAAACAACGGAGAGATAATTTTAAGTTCTATGAAAATGAAATCGGTAGATTTCCGGGAATTGATTTTCAAGTTGAAAAAATGGGGTGCTTCTCGAATCGATGGCTTACAACTATTATTATTGACCCGCAAAAGACTGGCGGTATAACCAGGGAAGATTTACGCATTGCTATGGTAAATGAAAATATAGAATGTCGTCCTTTATGGAAACCAATGCATTTACAACCTGTTTTTGAGAAATATCCCTTCTATGGTGATCATACTTCTGAAAAATTATTTGAGAATGGACTGTGCCTCCCCTCCGGATCAAATCTTTCTTCCGAAAGTAGACTAAGAATTATAAATTGTTTTAAATCTGTTTTTAATAATGGATAACCGGATAAAAATAAAAAATAAACGGGTACTTGTAACTGGTGGTGCAGGGTTTATTGGTTCCAATCTTTGTGAAGATTTATTAAAATACGGAAATGAAGTTGTTTGTTTGGATAATTTTTCTACAGGACGTGTTGAAAACATCCGGGAATTTCTAAATAACAAATATTTTAAGCTGATTGTCGGTGATATTAGAAATTTGGATGATTGCAAAAAAGCTGCTGACAATGTTGATTTGATTTTTCATGAAGCTGCCCTCGGTTCCGTTCCACGCTCAATTAACGACCCGCTTACTACTAACTCTGTAAATATTAGCGGTTTCCTGAATATGCTTATTGCCGCTAGGGATTTAAAAGTAAAACGCTTTGTTTATGCTGCTAGTTCTTCCACTTATGGTGATTCTGAAATTCTTCCCAAAGTTGAAGACTTCATTGGTAAACCTCTTTCTCCCTATGCTGTAACAAAATATGTAAATGAATTGTATGCTCATGTATTTCAGCTTAATTATAATATTCAGACAATAGGGCTGCGTTATTTTAATGTATATGGACGCAGACAGGACCCTGAAGGCGCGTATGCTGCTGTTATTCCCAAATTTACTATGTTATTAATGGAACACAAATCTCCTTTAATTCATGGTGATGGGACCACTTCAAGGGATTTTACTTATATAGATAATATTATTCAGATTAACAATCTTGCGGCATTGACCGAAAATTCAGAAGCTATAGGCCAGATTTTTAATGCCGCAGTTGGAGATAGATATGATTTGAATGCAATGGTTAATTATTTGAAAATTTATTTGACTAATTATGATGCTGATATTTCAAAGGTTCCTGTAAATTATGGCCCCTTCCGTAAAGGGGATATTATTCATTCATTAGCTTCAATCAAAAAAGCTGAAGTCCTTTTGGGCTATAAACCGGAATTCAATCTTATTGAGGGACTGAAATTGGCTGTGGATTGGTACTGGAAAAATTTATCTCCAAAAGCATAAAACTTTTCAAAATGACTCTAATATTCAATAATTAATATGATAATATTTTTTTAAAGATGGATCTTCTATGGCAATTAAATATTTATTAGATCAAACAGGGAAATTAAGAAATCGTCATTTCTTTTTAATTGACATTGTCGTCGTTCTATTCAGTCCTTTAATTACTCTGTACATTAGCTTGGACTGGCATATAGATTTTTCAATCTATCTCCTGCCGATAATAGCGGCAACAATATTGTTTACTATTATTAAACTTACTATTTTTTATTTCTTTGGACTTTACAGGAGCTTTTGGAAAAAAGCAAGTATTGATGATCTGGCGAAGCTGATTTTTATTACCTTAAATACTATACTGCTTCAATATATTATCTTTACTATACTCAAAAATCTCTCATTTAAATGGTTAGAGTTAGGTATTCTACCTCGTTATTTCTCTATTATTGATTGTTTTATCGCTCTGGCTTTTGTTGCTATCTCAAGGTTTAGTATCCGCCTGTCTCAGCGCTCCGTAGAAAGACTATACCTTGTAAAAAATTTTCAAAGTGCCAATACTCTGATTGTAGGTGCTGGTGATGCCGGCGTGAGTATGGCTGAAGAATTACAAAGACATCCCCAGGTAGGTTTAATCCCGGTAGCATTTGTAGATGATAATAGAGAAAAACATGGGTATCGGATAAGAGGTATTGAAGTTAAAGGGGGAAGGAATTTAATACCGGAGATTGTTAAAAAATATGCCGTAAAAAAAATATTGATTGCAATGCCGTCTGCCCCTGGCTTGACTATCAGAGAAATTATGGAAATTTGCCGGCAGGTAAATGTGGAAACCTTTACTATGCCCGGATTGTTTGAAATGGTTGGGGGTAAAGTTACCATCGACCATATCCGGAAAATTGAAATTGAAGATCTTTTGCGACGTGAAAGTATTAAAACTAATATTGAAAAAGTTAGTAATTTTTTATCAGGGAAAAAAGTGCTTATTACTGGGGCTGGTGGATCTATAGGTAGTGAATTATGCAGGCAGATTATAAATGTCTGCCCGTCTGAAATATTATTATTAGGGCATGGAGAGAATTCCATATTTGAAATTGATTACGAACTGAAGGAAAGAATATCTAAAATTAATTCCCCGGGGCAGAATATTAAATTAAGATGCCGGATAGCTGACCTTAGATTTATAGATAGGTTGGAAAATGTATTCGAAGAATTTAAACCGGATGTGGTTATTCATGCCGCTGCGCATAAACACGTTCCGTTAATGGAAGAAAACCCCTCAGAGGCAATTACAAATAATGTATTGGGTACGAAAAATTTAGTTGATGTCTCTCTGAAATTCAATGTTAAAAATTTTGTTTTAATTTCTACTGATAAGGCTGTGAACCCTACTAGTATTATGGGAGCTAGTAAGAGACTTGCAGAAATGATTGTTCATAATGCAGCCGTAAACTCGGGATATTGTTATTGTGCCGTCCGGTTTGGCAATGTATTAGGCAGCCGTGGAAGTGTTGTTAAGACTTTTAAAAAACAATTGGAAAAAGGCGGTCCACTTACTGTAACACATCCGGATATTATTCGCTATTTAATTACCATTCCCGAAGCAGTACAATTAGTCCTTCAGGCTTCAGTCCTGGGTAAAGGAGGCGAAATATTCATGCTGGATATGGGGAAACCAATTAAGATCATTGACCTTGCTAAAGATCTTATTAAGCTCTCGGGATTGATCGAAGGAAAGGATATTAAAATTGTATTTACTGGATTAAGGCCGGGTGAAAAATTATTCGAAGAATTATTTGTCGATGGTGAGAATTATGAAAAAACAGTTCATGAGAAAATATTTATTGCAAGAAATTCAAGTGAACTCGTTGTTGATAATTTGATCCCACGGATTGATTACTTGATTAAATCAGCTCAGACAGGTGATAAATCAGAGATATTGCTCGGTTTAATGAATTTATTGCCGGAATATTCACCCGGAAAGAATCACCTTGATGGTATTGATAGAATGACTCCTTCAGGTCAATCTTTATTTTCTCTGTCATTAGAAAAAAAAGTTTCATTATTCTAACCCGTATCAAATATTTATGAAGTGTTTTATTCTTTCGTTGGTCATATTGCCTTTTATTAGTGTTTATTCTCAAATTATATTCGTTTCCCCGGATAATAATGTTTATGATTTTTTATCATCTCTTTCAATTAAGGGAATAATTTCCTTTAATGATGAAATTAAACCTCTTTCAAGAGACTATATCAGTGGTAAGATATATGAATTGGAGTCAAAAAAAAATTATCTTACTGGGATCGAAGTAGAAGAACTGGATTTTTATGCTAAAGAATATTTCCTCGAATTGAAAAAGTTTAGCAAAGTTAAATTGGAAACTGTAACTAGCTTCTTCAATTTTAATGATGAAAAAAGATTTAGGGTTTTTACTTATTATGATTCACTATTCTCCATTTCGGCGGATCCGGTTTTTGGGTATGACTTGAAATCCTTTAGTATTAAAAATCATAGTTGGAATGGAGTAAATCTTTTGGGATCAATTGGATCTAATGTCGGATTTAATCTTAATTTTAGAGATAACCATGTTAGTAATATTAACGATGGATTGCTTAATAAATTTTCAAATACTACAGGAATAGCCTTTTTTACAAGCAATGATTATGATGAGGTTAATGGGAATTTAGCCTATAGTTGGAATTGGGGAGATTTTTCATTAGGTAAAGATTATTTTGTCTGGGGAAGTGGTAAAAGTGGTCAGATTATTCTATCTGAAAATGCTCCTTCTTTTCCTTTTATTAAACTAAACGTGTATCCTGTTTCCTGGTTGGATTTTACTTATTTTCATGGTTTATTAATCTCAGGTGTTATTGACTCAAATTCAATTAGAATAAATAAAAATCCAACTAGAATTCATTCTGATCTTGTTGAAAAATATATGGTTGCACACATTCTTACAGTTAGACCATATTCTAATCTGAATATTTCACTTGGCGAATCAGTAATATATAGTGACAGGTTTCAGCCAATTTATCTTATTCCCATGCTTTTTTTCCGGCTTGTTGACCATTATCAGAATTTTACTGATGCGAATGGGGGTAATGCTCAGCTATTTTCAAATATTAGCTATAAGAACTCATATTTAAACACCAAATTCTACACAACTTTGTTTATTGATGAATTGACTCTAACTAAATACCTGAAAGGAATAGATGCTCCTAAGGCAGTAGCCTATACTGTGGGGACGATAATTATCGATCCGGGAATAAAAGATGTCAGTTTTAACCTTGAATATACAAAATTAGACCCGGATGTATATTTTCATGAAGATGATGCACAGCTCTATACTAATTATCGATACCAGATGGGACACTGGATTGGAAGCAATGGAGACCAGGTTCATTTTTCCGTAACCAAAAAGATACTTAGAGGATTAAATTTACTCGTTTCCTATGATTATATTCGAAAAGGGCATACTCCGCAATTAGGAGAACTTCTTTATCAACCCGGTCAGAACTTTTTGTTTGGCTTGAGGACAAACTACAGGCTAATCAATACTTTAATAAGTTATGAATTAATAAACGATTTTTTTATAAAGGTTGGATTTAACTGGGAAAAGATTGATAAAGAATTAACATCTGGTAATTTCAATACAATAAATGATAATTATTTGACTTTTTCAATAAATTATGGATTCTAAGCAAAAAAGAGATAAAATTTTAACCTTAATCAGTACACCACTTTTATTGATTTAATTAGCTGCAAATGCTATATTTAATGTCATTTTATTTAATAATCAGACATTATGGAGTAAAAAGAGTTTGAAAAAAATCTTTCTTATTATTACCTTAACTGTATTTCCTGTTATAGCATTTGCTCAAAATAATGATGTACAAATGGGAAGCGGATTAAATAGAATCGGTCTGACTCAGGGTGGTTTCTTTGATTGCTCCGATCCAAGTGCAGTCAATATTAAAGTTTCTGTTTGGGGATTTGTAAGGTTCCCCGGGAAATATATAATCCCTGTTTATAGTAATGTTAATGATCTTATCTCTTATGCTGGGGGACCTACTGATGAAGCACGATTAGAAGAAATGAGAATTGTTCGGACGGATAGCGCAACTTCTAAACAAAAGATTTTTAATCTGAGCTATAACGATTTTTTGATGGACCCTGATATTAAAGTTGACAGCTCTTTACAATCCTTAAAAGCTGGCGATGTTTTACTTGTATCAGGGTCACCTAGGTTTTATTTACGGGACTATATAGGAACAATTTTATCTATAGTTTCTGTGTTAATTTCAGTCATAATTTTAGTTAGGCAAAAATGAGCGAATATTCAGAAAAAGAATTTGAAATAGATAATTCTTCAAGAGGTTTTAAAGATTTTATTAATTTGGTAAGAAATGATCCTTATCCGATTTTCATAATTATTGTCAGCAGTTTGATTATTTCGATCATTTTTGCACTTCATTATAAAGATATTTATAAATCTACTACATCTTTAAAAATATCAAAACCTAAAGGTGGTGTTCTGGATGCAAGTCTTTCTCCGGAGCTTCAGGGATTAACAGATGACCGGTTTATTCAAACTGAAATCGAAATCATGAAAAGTAGCAACGTTCGCCAGAACGTAGCTGAAGTTTTGTTGGATACACTTAAATCGAAAGGGAAATTGGATAGTTTTTTATATAGTACTAATAGTTCTTTTTTATCTCGGGATGAAACTAAAAAACTATCTATCGACGATGTAGTTAGGAATCTAAGATCGGCGGTAATTATTGAACAAAGAAGCGGGATGAATATTGTAGATATTTCAGTAGAATCTCTTTCTCCTGATAATGCAGCATTAATTGCTAATATTTATGCAAATGTTTATAAAAGATTTAACCTTGAATTAAACAGGGACCAATTAACGATGGTTAAGGATTTTCTTCTGACTCATGTTCAGGAGAAACAGAATGAATTGAAAGAATCTGAATCTACACTAAGCCAGTTTCAGGCTAAAAATGGAGTAATTTCATTAGATGACCAGTCTAAAACTCTTATTTCTCAATTAGCAAATTCAGTTGCACAAAGAGACGGAGCAAAAATAGAACTGGGAGCAACAGAAAAGGTTTTAGCACAATTAACGGATGAACTAAATCAGCAAAACCCAAAAGTTGCTGCATATATTGAAAACCAGGCCTCTCAATCATATGTACTTGGACTTCAGGAGGAAATTGCTAAACTTCAGATTCAAAAGGATCTTGTTTCTATACACAGTTCAGGAAAAGAATATAATCAGCAAATTACTAAGCAATATGATGACCAGATTGATGTATTGAAGAAGAAATTGCAGGAAAAAACAAATATCATCAAGCAAGCTCTGTTTGCAAGTAATCCCGATGCTATAAAAGATCTTACTATTAAAATATTGGATGCCAAAGTAAAAGAAAAAGGATTGACTAGCCAGCTTAATCAGTTAAACGAAATTGTAAGAAAATATGAATCCGAATTTAATAAACTACCCTTAACAACAATAAACTATGCGCAGCTGTTAAGAATACGCGAATCTTCGGAAAAATTATTTTCTTTACTCGAAGAAAAATATCAGGAAGCATTGATCAACGAACAATCCCAACCTGGTAATATTTTTATTTTTGATCAGGCAGTGAGATCTGCTACGCCATCAAAACCCAATAGATCTCTCATAATTTTTACTGGTTTAATTCTTGGAATAATTGCTGGCTTCGGTTATTTGTTTATTAAAGATTATTTTGATGACAGGATTAAATCACCCGATGAACTTGAAAGAAGAAATATCAATATACTTGCTTGGATTCCTGTAATTGAATCAATGGGAGTTAACGGAAATGGTGGAGGTGAATTTATCGTCGCTGAAAAACCCGATGCTATGCCAAGTGAAGCTTTTAAAGCTCTGCGTACCCGGGTTCAGTTTTCTAAAGTCGGCAAAAATGTGTTGAAAACTATTCTGGTAACTTCTGCTGCCCCGGGTGAGGGAAAAACTGTTGTAAGTGTAAATTTAGCAGGAGCATTTGCTCAGGATGGTAAAAAAACATTATTGATTGATGCGGATTTGAGAAAACCAAGAATTCATAATATGTTTAACAAGTTAAAATCCCCTGGATTTACCGATTATTTTTTTGAAAACGCTGCCTTAAATGATATAATAACTCCTACTCAACTTGAAAACTTGAGTATTGTTTCAACAGGAACTCTTCCTCCGAATCCTTCTGAGCTGCTTGGATCCAAACGAATGATTGATTTTCTCAGGGAAATGCGTGAAAAATATGATATAGTAATTCTTGATTCTGCCCCCATAATTGCTGTCACTGATACAGAAATATTATCAAGGTTGGTCGATGCTGCAATGATTATTGTGTCAACTGATTCAACTCAATTGAATTTGGTTGAAAAGGCTGTACATCTGATTAAAAATGATCAGTCATTATTTTTAGGTACTGTCCTTAATAAATTTTCATATAAAGCAGGGTATGGGTCCTACTATAAATACTACTATTATTATTCTGGCAAAAAGAAAAATAAAGAACAATTTTTTAAAAATGCTGATAGAGTATAAAATCTGGTGTCTCCTTTGATATGGGATTAAATAAAAAGAATTTTTTTGTTGCCAGAAATATATCATTGTTAAAATGCCCATCTTGCCAAAAGGTTGGAACTCTACACAAGTCAAAAACGAGGAATTTTAAAGAATCAGTATTTAAAAATTTATTTTTTAAGGGTTATTATAGATGTTGGGATTGTAATTGGAGGGGAAGGAAATTCAGAAAAGCTGTAACTAAACAGTCTTTTAAAGTTCTTGGTTTCTATATTCTGCTTGCAATAATTACTGCTCTTCTCGTGTTGTTAGTCATAAAAAATATGGCAGGTTAAATTTTTATCTGGATTGCCTGTCTTGATAACTCTGATCAGATTAAATTTTAAATTGTCACTCCTTAATAATAAATTCAATAAAAATGAATAAAAAAGCATTTGGAATTATATTTCCAATATTCTTTATGTTGGTGTCAATAAGAAGCATCGAGCAAATCAATTGGCTGTCCTATTTAGTACCTGTTTTCTATTTTTATTTTTTATTCGTTGGTTTTAAAGAAATAAAAAATAAAGAATTAAAACTATTTCTGGTTATTCTTGTCTCTTTTAGCCTCTGGGCTATGATTACTTCATTTTGGTCTCCTTATCCTCTGCAGAGTTTTATAAGAGCTTCCGTTTTTTTAGTTTCCTCTTGTTGCATTACATTAGCAGGTTATTATTGGATAAATAATTATAGTAAGAATGGTTTCGTTTATCTGCTTCCGTTAAATATTCTTCTTTTAACAGCTTCTTTTTTCTCCTTGATGTTTAAACTTCCTTCAGATTACTGGTCAGGTTATGGATTTGGTTTGAAAAGCTTTTGGAGTCATCAGAACGTCCTCGCCAGTCTTATTATTTTTACTCTGCCTGGATTATTGGTTATGCCGTTTAAAACTAAGAAAATCAAAATAATATCAACCTTAATACTTTTTTCCCTGAATATTTATGTGCTCCTTCTTACTCATTCAAGAACTTCTGCAACTGTTTTATTGTTGGCTATACTCTTGTATATAGTTTTGTCGAAAAATTTCAAAATACTCTGGATTATTATTTTAATTATTACATCTGTTACTGCCGTATATCTTATAAACAAAGATTTCCACTCCCTTTTACACGACTACATATTTAAAACAGAGATTTCATTTCTTGACAGAAAAAAACCGATTTTGTCTGCAACTTATGAAGCATCTGGGCATGGAGGATGGAAGGGTTTAGGATATGGGGTTAGTGATAGCACGGTAGAAAAAAATCTTCAGCTTAACGTCCATTATCATTATGAAGGAGTTAGAATTGTAAGAGAAAAAGGGATAAGTGTTCTCGCTCTTTTAGAAGAAACCGGATGGGTTGGTTTGGTACTTTTCCTTCTTTTTGTCGGTTATTTATTCTATGTATTGATACTAACTTATTTGAAAACAATGGATCGGAATTCTATAATATTAATCTGTGTTCTGTTTGGTATGTGCCTGCATGCCCAGTTGGAAGGATGGTGGCTGGGAGTTGGGTCTGTTCAGTTACCCCTGTTTATGGGGGTAGCAGGTGTAATTATAGGTAATATAAGAATAAAATCAGCTAAAAACTCGTGAACTCACCTGATATGGTTAATCTTAATGCAGAATATTCAATTATTAAAGGATATATCTGCTTAAAATGAATATCCTCTTCATAACAGATTATCTTTTATATGTCTCGGGTGTATCAAAACATCTTTATTATTTATTATCAGAATTCTCAAAGGATGATAATTATAATATTATCTTAGTCTGTCCCGGGGGGGACTTTGTTGATGAATTCAAAAAGTTAAGAATTACGATAATCATTAAAAAAGAAATATCTCATCATGAAAGATCTTTTTTAAATATTGCTAAATCTATCTGGTTTATTACTAGGTTAGTGCATAAAAATAAAATACGGATTATCCATTCTCATACTCATTATGCTGCTAATATTGCCTGGTGGTCTTCAAAGTTAACAAAGTCTGTTACGATTCAAACTATACATGGGATAATTCCTGAAGGTGGAAGGCTTCCACATTTTCTCGCAGATTATTTCATTTCAGTGAACAAAAATGCCATGGATTATCTTATTTCAATCGGTAAGGAGAAGCAAAGAATATTTTTTGTTAACCTTGGGATACCATTTCCGCAAAAACATATTAAAAATAATAATGAAATTAAAATAGTATTTGCTTCTAGGCTGGTTCCTGAAAAAGGAGCTGATATATATCTTAATGCTCTGGCAATAATTAAGGATAAATTAAATGAAAATGTTTCGTTTATTCTGGCGGGAGAAGGAGAATGTGAAAGGGAATTAAAAGAACAAATAGACCGGTTAAGGATTAATGTTAATTTCATCGGTAAAGTCCAAAACATGAATGATTATCTTAAAGATACTCATATATTTGTGTTCTCTTCCAGATATCAGTCAGAAGGGTTTCCAATGACGATAGTTGAGGCAGCAATGAATGAAAACTTAATAATTACTTCTGATTTCTTAAGTCTGAAGGAAATATTTGAAGAGGATAAGGATTGTTTGGTTTTTTATAATAATGACCCTGTTCACCTTTCAGAAAAGATTACTAGCGGAATTAAAAATTATATTAATTATTCAGGAATGATCTTAAACTCTATTGAGAAGGCAAAGAAAAATTTTTCTGTCGATAAGATGGTGTTTGAATTAAAAAATATTTACCGAAATGTTGGATAATATCCCTATTACAGTACTTATTACTGTTTATAATTGTAGTAATTATATTAAATCATCGATCACAAGCATACTTAATCAAAGTTATAAAAATTATGAGCTTTTAATAATTGACGATGGATCAGAAGATGATATAGACGGAATTATTAAATCAATAAATAATGACAAAATTAGATTTTTAAGACAAAAGCACAAAGGAAGAAGTGCTGCTTTAAATTATGGGCTGAATGTCGCAAAATATGACTGGGTAGCGTTAATGGATGCAGATGATATTGCTGTTCCGGAGCGATTGGAAAAAGAAGTTAAACTTATCAATATAAAGGATAATGATATAATATTTTCGGATTCCGCTTATTTTAGGAATAAAAAGATTAAGTTTCTTAACGTAATTAATACTGATAAAGAAGACTTGATTAGGAAGATTGAATTTAGAGGGCATATATGCAATTCAAGCGTACTTTATAATAGGAATTATATCCTTGCAAATGGGGGATATAATGAGAATCTTAATCATTCCGAAGATTTTGAACTCTGGTTAAGGCTGCTGCATAAAGCAAATTTTATCCATCTGAATGAGATCCTTATCTTTATGAGAATAAGAGATCATTCCTTAAGTACTAAAGCCGCTGAAGGCTCTATTAAAAAAGTTTCTGTATTTTCGGGAATCAACGAACCAATGTCAGAAAAGAGCTTGGGATTATTGAACAGCTTCAGGGAATATTTTTACAGAAGAAAAATCAAGTTAAAGGTTAAGTATTTTTTGTGGAAAATCTGGCATTATAATAAACATTTAATTTTGACTAAAAAATTAGAGTATTTGGACCGGATACGATTAGTCTCTTAGATTGATGACAATGAATAAAAATGCCATACTCCATTTACAAATTGAATTAAATAAGACTTGTGGAGTTACAAGATCAATTCTTCGGATTATAAAAAATAGCCGTAACTTTGAACATCATGTAATCTCATTAGGTGGAGATGCTCTCGATAGGTTTGACGGATGCAATTATAAAATTATAAAAGCTGACAGAAGATCTCTGGTCGGGACAATCAAAATATTTTTATTAATATTACGTTATATAAAACAAAATGATATTCGAATCATTCATGCGCACCATCGTTACTTTGACTTTCTCTCTTTTATATTGAAAGGTTTTACTTCTGTTAAAACAGTTACAACAGTACATAGTAAAGTTTATAAAAGAAAATTGTTCAGTTATAAAAGCGACAGGATATTAGCTGTTAGTAATGCAATAAAACTGCATTTGATGGAATATTTCAGCATCAATCCTTCTAGAATATTCCTGATTAGTAATTTTGTCGATGCTAAGGAAATTAATATTACTCAAAACAAAAGGGAAATATTCTCAGAAATTGGTCTTTCATCGGAGGCACGTCTCCTGGGTTATTTCGGTAGGCTTGATATAAATGAAAAAGGGGTTGATGTCCTGCTTGATGCAATTGAGAAAGTGTCAATAAATATTCCATCTGTTTTTCTCATATTAGCTGGCAGTGGGGTTGATGAATATAAATTAAAGGATATCGCTGATAAGAAAAACCTTTCAGTTCTGTTCTTGGGAAATTTAGATAATATTTGGAATTATATGGATGCATGTGAGATAATTATTCTTCCCTCAAGGGTAGAACCTTTTAACCTTGTAATGATTGAAGCAGGATTACTTGGAAAGCCTGTCATTGGCGCAAATGTAGATGGAATTGTTGAAATAATTAAAGATCACAAAACAGGGATTCTGTTTTGTAAAGAGAATGCTGACGATCTTAAAAATAAAATTATTGAACTTCTGACAGAAAAGAATTTAATGGAAAAATTGGGAAATTGTCTTAAAAATGAAGTTCAAATCGGATATACATCTGAAAAAATTATTCCACAGATCGAGGAATTTTACTCCGGTCTTTTAAACTAAGAATTACTTCATAAAATGAAATATAATATTTTCGGAATCAACGTTTATTTTGGTAATTATAATGAAATATTGGGTAAAATATTTTCTGAAAATATAAGAACTATTACTTGCGCAAATCAGTACTATTTGAATTTGGCATATGAAAATAAAGAATATCGAAACAATTTAAACTCCTTTGACTTGATATTCCCGGATGGTGTCGGTTTAAAATGGGCAGCCGGTATAAAAGATTATAAAGATATTATTAAAAAACTGGAAAGAATAAACGGTTCTGATCTTTACCCGGAAATAATTAATAAGATTTTTAATGAGAATTTATCTTTGTATATTCTTGGTGATTCCCAGGCTGTCCTTGATTGCGCTGTGAAAACTATAAAAGATAATTATCAGGGAATTAAAATTGTTGGAATACATAATGGTTACTTCGACCTTACTGACAATACTATTATAGAGGAGATAAATTCTTTAAATCCATCTGTAATTTTTGTAGGATTAGGTGCACCTAGACAGGAAGAATGGATAAATAATTGGAAAAATAAACTTATTGCTGCCAAAATAATTGCTGTCGGTGGTGGATTAAGAGTCATAGCAGGGGATAGGAGGAGAGGGCCGGTTTGGGTTAGAAATATTGGACTTGAGTGGCTGGTTAGACTTATTAGTGAACCTGATAAAACCTGGAAAAGGTATATTATTGGTATACCATTATTTATATTTAGAGTATTAAAACAAAAATTTCAAGAAATATGAATAGAAATATATTAATTGCTGCTATTATTATTTTAACATCGTTATTGTCCGCTCAGACAAAAGAGTCGGTAACTCCTAAATCGATGGATCTATTGGGAATTGAGGTTAAAGGGAATTCCTTTTTTCTCAAATTGAACGATAAGAATTATCGATATACTGATAAACAACAAGGGAAATTTACTATAAGAGATTATGTGGAATTTACTGACCCCGCTAAAATCGGTGAATATAAACTTCCTGCAAGAACTTTCCTTATTGCTCTGCCCCCGGGTGAAAAACCTCTGATAAATCTCGTTAACTCCAGGGAGGAGGTCTTACAAAATATTGTACCGGAACTAAACCTGGCAGGGGCAAATGATAAAAATGGAACTAATAAGAATGATTATACAAAACTTAAAAAGAAAGTAACGGCTAAACCCGTTTTGGAAATTACAGGTTATACCTGGTATCGGAATTATTACTGCGCTGTTGTAAAAATAAATGATATTAGTTTTAATGAGCTGACAAACCAGCTGGTTATCGAAAAAGAAATAAAACTTGAGGTAAAACTTCAGGGAAATGAAAACCCTGTAGCGGTATCTCCAGTCCCCAATTATGATAATGAAATAAATGACCTCATTGTGAATTATGAAATGGCTGGACAGTTCAGGGGAAATCCTAAATTCGGAATTGCCGATACAACAGGTAATTGGTTCAATTATTCTCAACCTTATGTCAAAATTGGTACCGGTTTTGAAGGTTTATATAAAATATACAAGAGTGATCTTGGTAGGCTTGGGGTTGACACCTTATCTATTGATCCAAGAACTTTTCAATTGTTTGAATCTGGTAAAGAACAGAATATTTATGTAAGTAATGTGTCAAGCGGTGTTTTCGGGGATTCAGATTATGTGGAATTTTTCGGAACAAGAAATTTCCCTAAAATATCTCCCAAAATTATTAATGCGGATAATGAGGAATATAATGAATATCTTAACAGGTATACTGATACCTCATACTATTTTCTAACCTGGGGGGCTGCTACAGGGAAAAGAGCATATACTCTTTCAACTCCGGCTCTGGGTATTGCTGATACGTTGAATTATTTTTCTTCTGTGATTCATCACGAGCCGAATACTATGCTTCAGTATTTGAACAGCAATGATGAATTAGCAAACCAAACCCCTAATTGGTACAAGAACAAATCTTTATATTGGGATTTTCTTGGCATATCTCCCGCTATTGTTTATGACACTTTACAATTAAAAGATATTTATCCGGGTAAAATTGCAAAAGTATCTTATAAACTTGTAAGTTCCTCATCAAGTGTTTCTGTAAAATCACATAACATCACTTTTTCGGTAAATAATTTATTGGTAGATTCTGAGGTAGTTGATCTGAATAAGCAGGTAGTGCTGCAGGGAAATGTCAGTTCTGACAATTTAATTAACGGACCTAATCTTTACTCACTTCATAATTACGAAAATGGTACTGATCCTAATTCTAATTTCCTTGCAAGGGACTGGTATGAAATTGAGTATCCTAAAATTCTTAATCTCGCTGGCGATTCTCTTTATTTTGAATTAAGAGATAATTTCACAAATAATATAACTTCGGTAAAAGTAATAAATGCTTCATTGCCGCTTAATAGCTATGAAATATTTAAAGTAAAACCATTTCTTAAAAAAATAGATAATGCGCAGATAATTGATGGAAATATTTTCTTTTCCGATACCATTAATACTAATGATGCATATGTTATTATTAATTCTAATAAAATAACTAAACCTGATTTCCTTTATAAAAAGAATTTTGTTGATCTCCGAAAATCCAGGCAAACAGATTATGTAGCCATAACTCATCCCAGTTTTATGAGTGGTGCCCAAACATATGTTAATACTATTGCACAGCTTTATTCTGTTAACACTTCTTTGATCAACATTAATGATATATTCGATGAGTTTGCTTTCGGATATCCTTATCCTCAAAGTATAAAAGATTTTATCGGCAATTCCTTGCAGAATTGGCAGTCGCCTCTCCCGTCATATTTATTACTGATTGGAGATGCTGATTATGATTATAAGTTTGGAATTCGTAACTCCTTAGGAATTATAGGTGGAGGAAATTATATCCCTTCTTATGGTTCACCGGTTAGTGATATTTGGTACTCTGTTCTTAATGACACTATTTCATTGCCCCAGATGAAAGTTGGAAGAATACCGATAAATAATCTATCAGACTTAAATTTTTATTTATCAAAAGTCCAGAACAATTTCAACGCACCCTTTAATGATTGGAATAAGCATTTCTTATTCTTCTCAGGCGGAGACCCTGACTTGCCTTATCAGTTAGATCTTTTCAAAATGATAAATGATTCTATAATAACGACTTATGTTAAACCAAAACCTTTGGCAGGCACTTCTGTACATTTTTATAAAACTATTGATCCACCTACCAATTTCGGTCCGTATACTGCAGAACAATTCAATAGTGCAATTTCATCTGGAGCAGTTTTTATTTCATATCTTGGACATAGTGGAACATCAACATGGGATGATGGGATCGCTTTTATAAATGACCTTAAAAATGATGTGAATAGGAATCCACTGATTACAGATTTCGGTTGTTCAACTAATAAATTTGCAGAACCCGATATTGTTTGTTTTGGTGAAGGTTTTATTCTTTCTGGTCAGGCTATTGGTTATATAGCTAATTCTTCATTAGGATTTACGTCCACTGCTATTACTGCGCCTTTGTATTTTTATTCTTCTATCATTCAGGATTCAATTTATCAGATTGGTCAGGCTCATCTTGCAGCTAAAAAGAAAATGTTCAACGATTTCGGTCCTTCTAGTGTCTTCAAAATATTTTCACTTAATAATACATTATTAGGTGACCCTATTGTTAATATAAATATCCCGACTAAACCTAATTTCTCTATAACACCATCTGATATTCTTATTTCAAATAAGTTTATTAATGAAGCTATTGATTCAGTTGAAGCTTATATAGTAATTAATAATTTTGGTACATCTATAAATGATTCTGTAAGGGTCGATATCAGCCATTCTTTGAATAACATTGTTGTTCAAAGCAAATCACTTTATCTCCCTATTCCTGATTATAAGGATACGATTTCAATATGGCTGAAAACTGGTCATTTGCCCGGAGATCATATATTAACAGTAACTATTAATGGCGATAATAGAATACCTGAAATTTATACAACTGATAATACGGTTAGTTATAAATTTTCAGTCGAATCGATTGAGGTCAATTTATTATTTCAACAGAAAATAGAAAATTCTGCCTTTCGCAGAATAAAATTCTTGAACCCCACTATTTCTCAGCTTCCGGTGTATAATTATGTTTATCAACTATCAAATGATGGTAATTTTACTAATCCAAAGGGTAGTATCATTTCCGACCAGACTTTCTTTACTAATTTAGTTTTACCGAATCTTGTTCCGGGTCAAAGGTACTGGTTTAGGATTAAAGTTGATGGTCTGGGAACAAACTATTCTGAACCGATTTCTTTTTTGAATAGTGGTACATCAAAATATCTCTTAAATGATCAGGTAGCATTCGATAATCAATTAAAGGACAGCCTTGTTTATCTTAATGGAAGCCTTATCTTGGGCGATTCTGTTCGAATTTCAGTTATTTCAGCAGGTACCTATGCCGGTCCCTTATGCAAAATCTCTAAAAATGGAGTTAATCTTCTATCAAGTTCATTATTCTCCGGATTGGGCATTGTTGTTTTTGATCCGATTACTCTAAATCCGGATACATCGACTTGGTATAATTTATTCAATAATTTTCCGGCAATTCAACAGCTTACAAATTTGATAAATTCGATTCCTGCAGGTAAAATTGTTGCTATGGGGGTTTGCGATGATGCTGCCAAAAATTATAGCCAAATGGATAGGTTGAGAATTGCAATTAAATCTTTAGGAAGTACTCAAATTGATCAGCTTGCATTCAGAGGATCATGGGCACTGATAGGTAGAAAAGGCGCCGCACCTGGTACTGTATTGGAAGAATTACACGCCCCCTTTAATGGTCTGGTTTCAATTGATACGGTATTTATCAAAAAAGTAAATGCAGGTAATTTTGTTACAACTTCTATCGGTCCGTCCTCGCATTGGACCAATTTAATTGCTAAACAAAATATACCAACTGGAACTGAGGTGAAATATAAGCTGTTAGGTATCAAACAGGATAATACTATTGATACTTTAGGTTACGTCTCCATAATTGATTCAATTGCAGATCTCAGTTTCATTGACGCTAAAAAATATCCCCACCTTAAAATCTTGGGTGAAATAAATATTGGTACTGGTAATGTCCCGCCTTCAATTAGCTCTCTTGGTGTAAATTATGATGGAGTGCCTGAACTGGGAACTAACTATCAGGCGGTCACAATATCTGCTGACACATTTAATGTAGGAAAAACAGGTTTTATCAATTTTTATGTTTATAATGCTGGAGATATTAGAGCAGACAGTGTCAAAGTTATTGTTAATGTGG
>JARLHD010000055.1 GCA_031292435.1 Ignavibacteriaceae bacterium | reverse complement strand
TAGGTCTCTCTTTGGTAAAAAAAGTCTTAACCTTAAATAATGCCGGCGTTTCTGCTGTTAGTAAAAAAGGAACTGGCTCTACATTTTCTATAAATTTCGGTAAAGTTGAAAATTCATCTGAAGGATTGATTGAAAATAATATAATTGTCAATAATTACTCTGAACCGGCTCGCAAAAGGGAAATTGTGGTACTTATCGTGGAAGATGATAAAATTAACCAGCTTACAATTAGAAAGTTCTTGGCAGATGATTATACTACGATAATTACAGATTCCTCTGATGAAGTACTTGAATTATTAATAAAGAATAAAGTTAATATTATCCTGATGGATATTTCTATTTGGGGAAAAATGAATGGGTTGGAATTAACAAAAGTGCTAAAAGCATCAAGAGAATTTTCACATATACCGGTTATCGCTGTTACCGCACATGCTTATGAAGATGATAAACAAAATGCATTGAACGCCGGTTGCGATAATTATTTGGCAAAACCTTTCTCAAAAAAATCACTTCTTGAAATGATAAGTCATTTAGTGAATAACACCTAAATTCTTATATTTAAACCGCTGAATATCAAAACATAGTATATGTCCTCAGTCAAATGAGCCGTTCAGCTAAATTTATAAATTGCAATTTAGTTGCCGTCAAAATTTAACCTGGATTATTTAAATTCATATTATGCTTTTTAACTCTATTAGCTTTGCCATATTCCTGACAATAGTATTTATTCTGCACTGGTTTGTCATGAATAAGAATTGCCGCTCACAGAATGCATTCCTGGTAATAGCAAGCTTCGTCTTTTATGCTCTGTGGGACTGGAGGTTTCTCCTCCTTATGGTTATTAGCAAGAGTATCGATTTTGTTTCTACTATTCAGATCACCAATACTGATAACGCTCGTAGAAAAAAAAGATTTCTGCTCCTAAGTATTTTCACAAATGTAGCCATTCTAGGGTTCTTCAAATATTTTAATTTCTTCGCTGGTAGTTTTTCCAATGCCTTTTTATCTATAGGGTTGAATTTCTCTACAAGTTCGCTTCAAATAATAATGCCGGTTGGACTAAGTTTCTATACAATGCAGGCGCTAGGCTATGTAATTGACGTTTATCAGGAAGAAGTCGAACCTACCCGGAATATAATTGAATATTTTGCCTTCTTAAGCTTTTTCCCTTTGGTTCTTGCCGGTCCTATAGAACGTGCATCTAATCTGCTCCATCAGCTTAAAATAAAGAGGGAGTTTAATTACTCCAATGCTGTCGATGGATTGCGGCAAATACTATGGGGCCTGTTCAAAAAAGTAGTCATCGCCGATAATTGTGCCTCTCTGGCAAATCTGATTTTCAATCATTCTGCTAATTACTCGGGAAGTACTCTCCTTTTAGGTGCGTTATTCTTTACTTTTCAGATCTATGGGGATTTCTCCGGCTATTCTGATATGGCTATCGGTATAGCAAAATTATTTAATATTAATCTGATGCAGAATTTTGCATTTCCCTATTTCTCTCGCAACATTGGTGAGTTCTGGAGAAGATGGCATATCTCTTTATCTACATGGCTGTTTGACTATATATTTAAACCACTCCAGATGTCCCTGAGGGATCTGAAATTGTTGGGTAATATATTTGCCATTTTGATTACTTTTATTATTTCAGGTATATGGCATGGATCCAATTGGACATTTATTATTTGGGGAGTCCTGAACGCTGTCTACTTTATTCCATCATTTTTCACCTGGAAAAGACATTCGAACACTGCGGTTGTTGCCCAGGGTAAATACCTCCCGACAACTCGTGAAGTAATTCAGATGGGCTATACATTTATGGCAACAGTTTTTGCGTGGATATTCTTCCGGGCGGATAGTATTGGACAGGCATTAACCTTTATTAAAAATATTTTTAAGCGCTCTCTGTTTTCACCACCGGATAGCAGAGCATTCAATGCCGCTAATGAACATCCTTCTAAAATGATTATAATAATTATTCTGTTTTTAATAATTGAATGGTTAGGGCGGGAACAACAGTACGCAATCGCTGATTTTGGATTAAAATGGCCTAAACCGGTTAGATTGGCTCTGTATTATTGTATTATTTTTGCTGTATTATTTTATTTTGCAGGCAAAAGTCAACAATTTATTTATTTCCAATTCTGATATTATATGAAACGTTTTGTATACAAATATCTTCTGTTTGTTTTACCATTGTTGTTGATATTCTTTTTCCTTGAATATTCTTTAAGGAATATTAAAAGCGGATATACTACAAAACTCGATGGACTTATTGCTAAAAGTAATGCTATCGAGATTTTGATAGTTGGTAACTCCCATGCCAATTATGGAATTGATCCGGCATACCTTAGCCTGCCGGCCTATAATATGGCCTATGTTTCACAGACAATTTTATACGATAAACAAATTATATTAAAATATCTGCCGATTCTTAAAAACTTAAAGTATGTAATAATTAGCATTGACTACCCTACTTTGTATTATGGTTCTGATGAAACCAGGGATTTCTTCTACTACCATTATTATGGAATAAATTTGCGCCATAAAAGCTATTTTAATCAGAACCTCTCTTATTTCTTTTATGTGTTTTCTCCCGTCCCCTCCATCAAACTTCTTCTCAATAAAGCAGGCGATTTATTTGTTAATGGGGACTCCTTTGTTAATGGATGGCAGGGTTATGACTCTACAAATTATACGTATATCAATGAAAAAGCCGGCAAACAAAAAGCCGAACATTTCGATGACGAAATAAATAGTTCAAATGAACATCGATATATATGTTCTGAATTTGAGTCCCTTATTGCGTTACTTAAACAAAAAAATATTACCCCGGTGCTTGTTTCAGCTCCTTGTTATAAATATGTAACCGATAATCTTGACAATAATAGAATGGACGAAAATTTATTATTCGTTAAAAAGTTGCAGGCACAATATAATTTGGCTTATCTTAATTCCCTGGAAGATACTTCTTTCAAAATTGAGGATTTTTATGATTGCGACCATCTGAACAAGTTCGGAGCTGAAAAATTTACAATGAAAATAAATAACTTAATTAATTCCTTACATTGAAACCTTACTTTATTGAATAAATCGAAGGGAGAATATGGAGTTTAAAACCGTTTGGTCCCGCTGGGAAGAGAATGCTCGGGTCACCCCTGGCAAAGATGCAATAGTGCATTGGATAGCAGGGGAGGAGCCGTTCCGGTGGTCATTTGATGAGCTTCTGAAAACTGCCAATGCCTTCTCTGTTCAATTACTAAATCAGGGAATTAAACCAAATCAGGTATGTGCAATTATTATAAGACATAACCGTTTCTTCTACCCTTTATATATGGGTATCGTAGGAATTGGCGCTATCCCTGCTGTGCTCGCTTATCCCAACCCTCGTCTCCATCCTGATAAATTTCGGGACGGTATTCGTGGTATGTCCCAAAGGTCTGGTCTCGATTGGATCTTCACCGAAGACTCCCTCGAACCGGTTCTTACTCCTTTGCTCGTTAATAGCACAATAAAAGGAATGCACTTTCCTCTCCAATGGGATTTAACTTTCCGCGATGCAAATATTGAAAAGGAACTTGATGAAATTAGAATAAACCGCTTGGGGACTGACCCGTTCCTTCTACAGCATTCATCAGGTACTACAGGATTGCAAAAACCTGTCCTCCTTTCAAATCGGGCAGTTCTGGAACATGTCGATAATTATGCTCAGGCAATAAATTTCTCACAGGATGATAAAATTGTTAGCTGGCTTCCGCTGTACCATGATATGGGATTAATTGCCGCCTACCATCTTCCTCTTGCCTATGGGATTACCTCAGTTCAGATTGACCCCTTCGAATGGGTGCTGGTACCATCTCTATTGCTTGAAGCAGTCTCCAAGGAAAAAGGAACTGTCGCCTGGCTCCCTAACTTCGCCTATAATATGATGGCTGATAAAATTCCTGATGACGAACTGGAAGGGTTTGCTCTTGATAGCTGGCGTCTTGTCATAAATTGTAGTGAACCTGTTCGGCATGAAAGTCATGTCAGGTTTTTTAATAAATTCAATAAATTTAATTTTAAGCAATCAGCGTTATCTGCATGCTATGCAATGGCTGAAACAACATATGCTGTTACTCAAACAATTCCGGGTTCAATCCCGGTGGAACTATCAATGGATAGATTGAAGTTAGCTCAGGGATTTGTCGAAACCACTCAGGATTTTGCAAAAGCTCGGATATGTGTTTCTTCCGGTAAAGTTATAAAAGGATGCCGCGTAAGAATAGTAGATGAAAATAGAAAGGATTTGCCCGCGGGTAGAGTTGGTGAAATAGCAATAAGTTCTGTGTCAATGTTCGATGGCTATCGGAACTATCCTGAAAAAACCTCTGATGTATTGCAGGATGGCTGGTATTATAGCGGCGATTATGGGTTTGTTTATAATGAAGAATATTATATCATCGGTAGAAAAAAAGATATCGTTATCGTTGCAGGTAATAATATTTATCCTGAAGATGTGGAAGATATTGTTAGTAAAGTTGAGGGAGTGTTACCGGGCAGGGTAGTAGCATTTGGATTTGATGATGAATCTCTCGGTACAGAAGTCCTCGCGGTTCTCGCCGAATCAAACCTTGAAACCTTAGGTGATAAAAAACATCTTAAAGTTCGTATCCAGGAGGCAGGATTAAAAAATGATATTGCAATTTCAAAAATATATTTAATTCCTGCTCGCTGGCTCATTAAAAGCTCGGCAGGGAAACCTAGCCGTAAAGCAAATAAAGAACGCATAATTCAACCAAATGAATTCTTAGTGGAGTAAATATGATAAGTGATAAATTAAAATCCGTGATCTTAAATGAATTGCATCTGGAAGGATATGAGATAAATGATGAAACTCAGGCTAACCAAATCCCTGGTTGGGATTCTCTAAATCATATCAATGTTATCCTTGCTATCGAGAAGGCATATAATGTCAGGTTTAAACGTCTGGAAGTTTTAAAATGCAAGAACATCGGTGACCTTCAAAAATTATGTGATTTAAAAACTACCTCTTGATCAGGTTAGTATAAGTTTACTATTTAGTGCCGTCTATCAATTACATTTCTCACCCTGCAAGCTAATTTCTATAATATAAATCACTATTCCCTTCAAATTTTTTTAATCAACATTATTAAAACATTTCATAAGGAGTAAAAAATGGCACTTGCAATGATTCAATTTTGTTACAAATCTGATACAGTGGGTAACCTTATAAAGAATCCGGAAGATCGTTCTGCGGCTGTCGGAAAACTTATTGAGCAGCTTGGGGGTAAAATGGTTAGCTTTTATTATGCTTTCGGAGACTACGATGGGCTGATAATAGCTGAACTGCCTGATAATGCATCCATTGCTGCTGTAAGCATAGTCTCCTTCGCAGGGGGTGGAACGACAAAACTTAAAACTACAATACTCATGTCTGTAAAAGAAGGTATGGCTGCAATGAAAAAAGGATCTGGATTAAATCTCCCACAGCCTAAAGGTTAATTTCTTTTCAGTATCCTTCTGCTAAATCACATAAATTAACAGCCGGTTTATTCCGGCTGGTTTATTTCACGCCAATAAATGATATATTCATAATACTCTTTTAACTATTCATGCCTGTCTCTTTCAATATCCTCCCTTAAAAAAACATATTTCCTATCACACTGATTCCATAACAATATATTTCTATATAATTGAAATATTTCCCTGCTA
>JARLHD010000421.1 GCA_031292435.1 Ignavibacteriaceae bacterium | reverse complement strand
GTGTCAGGTGAAAGTGGATCTGGAAATGAAAGGTGTCCACCACTAACATATTCTACCTCTAAGGTATATTCATCAGGGATACTTACTATCTTATACACACCAACACTGGTTGTAAGAGCATGAGTTACCGTTATATTCAAACCTATATGTTCAGGAGCAATACAGGTATGTGGCTGATCGGTTGTACCGTTATGTCCACTGAGGATTATTTTCCCATCTCTGATAAAACCGATAAACATTTCTAACCATGAAGTAGTATATGAGATCTCGGTTATCTGAACTGTGAACGTGTCACTTCCATGATAACCATTCTGGTCAATTCCTAAGTTATTGGTCCCTGGTAATCCAGAAGTAACAACTGCTGGAGTAAAGGTCGTAACACCATTAAAGGGAGATGGCTTTACATATCCACACCATTTAGGAGCAGTATGACCTGTAGGTATCCTTACCTCTTTGTTATGACCAATAAGATTAGTAGCCACTACTGTATTAGAATCCAGGTCATTGATTGATGGACAACCATAAAAGTCCTCACTGGCTTTTACAGTAGAACTACTTCCATAAATTAAAGTGTATAGATCTTTCTCCTTCTCAATGAAAGCACTATTTGAAACATGAGAAGTAGGCACTAATCCGTTCAATCCCATGATTGCCTGTAATCTCCCTTCTGGAGATTCAGGATCGACATTCTTACTATAAGGAGATAATCCGTCAGGTAAATCCTGTGCATCTACCTTAGAAGCTATACCGAGGAATTGAGTGAGTTCTAATGTATCATTAGGCATTGTTTAAGTAACCTTTTTAATTATTTTTTAACCTATCTCTATGTTGGAGTATAGGTCATATCCAGCAAACTTAGTGATGTACTCACTTGCTTTGGTATCAAAACCGTCTGCTGAATCGTTCTGAGTTCTGAGGAATTTATCCATTCCACCAGAACCTATTAAGTGCATACCAGAGACTATCCCTGATAAGGTTAAGTGATACTTCTTTCCATCCTTGCAAACGAAATCAGTATCTATTCTGTCTGCATGATTGCTGAGTACATGATTCTTTAATCTTGTAATATGGTCAATGAATAATTTATTCTGTAACGGTATATCAGTTAAGAACTGAGTCTTAGTGATAACCTTTTTAATCGGTTGACCTTTGGGATACCAGCCATTGATCGAATAACCTAAGTCATATATCCTGGGAGATCCTAATTGCCATCTACCCAAGAAGTGGAATACGTTTTCAATACCATAAGTATTTCTACTCTCTCTCTGTCCGAGATCTATACTGTACTGTTTGAAATCTTTAGTCACTTTCAGTGATCCTTTTCTTTTTAATTCTATCCTGAATGTTCTCCACTATTTTAATCGTAGTATATATTATTGCCAGGGTTAATGATAACCTCTGGAGTAATATCTCTATGTTAAGAGGAAACAAACTGAATAATGCCAAAACTTTATTTGTCATAAATGATAAGAGGTTTAATCCCCATACACCTATTAGTCCTTTTATACTTCCCTGATTCATAACTCTCCCTTACCGAACAATCAATATTGTTATTGTGGTTAATACCGCACTAACATAAAACCAAACATTCTTATAGAATGGTTCACTTACTTCCTTAATTATATTCTGAGTTATTGTTTCTTTGATAGTCTTTGTAATCTGAACTTCAATAGGGTGGATCTCCACTTCCCAGAAACTCTTGGCTGAATTAAGACTGTCTTGTTTGACTACTAATGTATGCTTTACCTTATAGGTTCCTGTCTTT
>JARLHD010000420.1 GCA_031292435.1 Ignavibacteriaceae bacterium | reverse complement strand
GTGCCGTCCATGTCGATCATTTTTAACCTGTAATAATATGTACCCGGTTCAATTTCTGTATCATTGAATTTATACAATAAGGGTGTTACACTATTTCCTTTTGCCTTAACTTCACCAGCGATCTGAAAGTTTTTATTATCAGTCGAACGTTCAATAGTATAATTATCTAAATTAATTTCAGTCTTTGTTTCCCATTTAAGGTCAATTACCTTACCTATATATTTTGCGGTAAATGAAGATAGTTCAACAGGCAAAGCACTTTGCCAACAGTAATCTATTGTAACAGCAGCAGAGCTGGCTCCGCTATATGGGAGAGAATACATATCTTCCAGCATCCTGAGGAAATTATAATGAGTATTATTTTGACTATAAGTACCCTGTTTAACCCCAGACCCTATGAAAAAAGTTAATATCCTATTTTGATTTGCACTATTATCTTCATCAAAAGTAAGTATAAATAAACTGTTATGGGTTTTTGCCCATTGTATATATCCATCAAGATGAGTATTTAGCCATGAATCCCCATTAGTTATTGTAGTAGGATCGGTACCATTATGCATGTCATCTATAAGATTCGGAATAACAACAGATACATTTGGCAGAGTTGAATAATCAGAAGGGAAGGCAGTCATCGGCTGATTAGATACCAGTGGTATTGGATAATTAGTACTCCCCTGCCAGTTAGTCCACGGACTATGTTTACGAGCATAGTAATTTGATGATGCTCCATTATATCCAACTGAGGGGAGATCTTCGCTATAGCCTATAAATGTAAAGCCGGCATTTATTAATGAATTCCCTAAATTCGAAGTATTAAAAGGATTAATAGCGGGTACATTGTCATCTATCACGCCCTGATTCGACCCAGAGAAAAACATTAAATAATTTGGCTGACTTGGATGTGTTAGTCCATAAGATTGAGAAAATATGGCAGCTGTACTATCCAACAATAAACTATTTATATAAGGTGCTGCAGTTGAGCCCACTATTTGAGTGAAGGCATGATTTTCTTCTATTACAATAACGACATGATCGGGGCGCCACATCTGAGCTGAACTGATACCCGACAACACAGACAAAATCACCAATATAATTTTAAGCTTATTTTTCATTGATCCTTTCCGGCTTCGTTAATAAACACATATGATAATAATGATTTAATTCCTATTTATATATAATTAGCTAATTTTTTTTAAAGGAATTATTATAGACTTTTTTTTGAAGATAAGTTACAATCGGTTGATATAATTCCAGTCACAAATCCGGCGGACTATTAGGATTAGTTTAATAGTTAAAGATATGAAGAATATTTTAATCATAAAATAAATGGCAATAAAATGATATCAGAAGAATTGAGATCAATTCAAGCACCGATAAAAGAGCTCTACCGAAATAAACCAGAGGCAGCGCTTATAACATTGAAAGCACAAGGCAAATTAGGGGAAAATATATCCTGTAAAATTGAAACCGGAAATATATTAAAGGAAGCAGGTTTGCACAAAGCAACAGGTGGTAACGGGATGTTCTTATGTTCAGGCGATATGCTTCTAGAAGCATTAGCAGCATGTGCGGGAGTAACATTAAGTGCAGTAGCAACTTCGATGGGAGTTGAGATAACCGGAGGAAATGTAAAAGCTGAAGGTGATATTGATTTCAGAGGAACATTGGGGGTTTCAAAGGAAGTTCCTGTTGGATTTAAGCAAATCCGGTTAAAATTTGAGCTTGACTCCCCTGCTACTGAAGAGCAAATTCAAAAACTTATTGAATTGACAGAAAGGTACTGCGTAGTATATCAGACAATTTCCAATCCATGCAAAATAAGTTTAGAATTAGAGAGTAAGTTAGACAAGGTTTGAAATAACACATTATTTAATTATTTATTAAGCCATGAGCAAAGAAGAAACAAAAGATTTGCTAAAATTTCTTTCACCTTTCGGGGATGAATTAACAGACAGGGCATTATGGTTAAGAGAATTTATATGGGATTTATATCCGGATGCGAATGAACTTATTTATGACAATTATAATGCTCTTGCAATCGGATGGTCGCCAACAGACAGAGTCGGTCACACATTCTGTTCAATTGCCTTAGGGCGGACAAGCGGGAATGTTCATTTCGGGTTTTACTGGGGAAGTGAGATAGAGGATCCAAAGAAATTACTCATCGGAAATGGAAATCAATACCGATATACGCTGGTTAAAAGCAAAAAAGATTTTCCTAAAACATATATAAAGAAACTTGTAAAGGATGCTTATAAAAATTCGCTTGCAAAAGTGAAAGACCCAAAACAAATAAAGAAAGGGGAAACTATAACGAAATCGATCTCAGCAGCCAAAAGGAAGAAAGTTACCCGATGACTGTCACCTTGATAAAGGGCAGATCCATTACTGCCCAGAAATTATTAAGACTTATTTTCTAATGCTGATAAATTTGGCATAGACAGGAAAATGATCACTATATCCTGCAAGATATCTATTGCCGCCATAGGTAGGTAAAGGTCCCCCCACAAAATTCGCAGAAGTTTCGATCATATAAGCAGGTTTAAATATTGTGAAAGTCCCACATAAATAATGAAATGACTGATGCGCATTTTGGACGTCTGATGATGAAACAATAATCTGATCGAGGAGATCCCACTGATCATGATATTTAAGGGTACCTTCACCGGCACGTTTTTTCTCCCAGGCAAGATTATGAAGAGAATAGGAATAATCAGCTGAATCGCAGATAAATTCTTCTGCTTTAAGATCGCGTTTAATAGAATTATTATCGGGTTCATCATTGAAATCGCCCATTATGACAATGTTAGCAGAAGGATTTGATTTGAGAAGATTATCCACATCAGAGCGGAGAATTTTTGCAGCGGCAACCCTGTTGATTTCTGAAGCTTCCTCACCACCGAGTCTTGACGGCCAATGATTGACGAACACATGGAGAGTATCGTTATTTTTAGTAAGCAATGATACATGAAGGATAAGCCGTGTAGGGTGGTTATTTTCCAGGTGAACGGTATCGCCGACGGCGTTAAGCAAATCAAAATTATCAGATTTATAGATAAGAGCTGTGCTGATATGCCGTTCATCGGGAGACTGGATACGGACGACTTTGTAATTAAGGTTTTTGATGGTACTATTAGCCAAATCGTTTACAACTCCATTGGTTTCAGTTTCCGACATTCCGAGAATATCGGGACCGCGTTTATTATTCATATCCCCGATAACCTGAGCGAGATGGAGAACTTTAGTCTGGTAGCGTTCGCTGGTCCAATGTTTTTTAGAAGCAGGGGAAAACTCTTCATCATATTTGCCATTAGTATTAAGGGTGTCGAAGAAATTCTCGACATTCCAGAAAGCGATGGTAAGCGTATCCTTTTTCTGAGCAGTGGTTAATGAAGAAGCTGCTGACATTAATGTAAACAGCAGGCAGATAAAAATAGATTTAGTTTTCAATTGAAGATCCCGAAGTTAAATTAAATATTAAAATTATGAGGGTATAATATACATTAGCATGGGTGAAATTCACAAGCATTAATATAGGGCTGAGAATTATTTTATTTAATAAGCATAGGAGTAACCTATCGATATCAAACATCTTTAGATTATTTTATATAAATATTACTAATTTTACTTCATTATAAATTGAGACAGAGAATTTATGAAGGAAAGGACAGATCATGCTATTGATGCGGAATAACGGAAAGGATGTTGTTGGAACAGACTATCTAATGTACATACGTGAACATGAATTGGAGCAGGGATAATAATACCAAGGTATTGTATGCTGATTTAGGGATTGGAATTAAAAATTGTAGTACTTAATTTCAGTCAAATAATTACAATTAAAAAAGGTTTACAATCCAGGTTTAAACAATGATTAGCTTAAAGGGGAAATTTATTCTCATAATACTCGTTTTCCTTTCTTTTATTTATCCAGATACTTTTGGGCAAAATAATGCAGATAGTCTACAGCATATTATCGGT
>JARLHD010000419.1 GCA_031292435.1 Ignavibacteriaceae bacterium | reverse complement strand
GTTCTGCTGTAGTTTATATTTGCCGTTAAATAGTCATTCTCATTTAACAGGTAATCAAACTTTCCATAAGTAAAATAATCAAAGCCATGATCGTTAAATAATGGCTGGACAGGTTGATTTATACGTCTGTCTGTTTCCTCTCTCGATGCTTCAATAAAATAACCTAATTTTCCCAAATGATCACTTACTGCAAAACTTTGTCCATTTAAGTTAAGTGCTTTAAGTGTTCCAACCCGGCTTCCCAGCGTATCATTATTTGATGTAAGGTAACTCCCGCCGTAGGTTGATAGATCGAGATGAAATTTCCCTGAAGGAATTCTTGTCTGAACATCCATAAGTCCGGTTATTTGCCCGCCGTATTCAGCAGGAAACCCTGCCGTTAAAAATGAAACTTTGGATATAACTTTTGGATCAACAATTTCATTAAGACCTCCAAAAACACCCAGCGGGACAGGTATGCCGTCAATAAGGTAGCTGAATTCCCCATGCTGACCCCGGATATGAACTTCACCTGTAGGCGCTTTGGCTGCTCCGGCAAGGTTCTGCTGTATCAACTGTGTCATTGATGAGGTTGGTGCAGCATGATAGTTCTCTCCTTCAAATACCTGCTGCCCTGTATGCATATCTATCGAAGTCGGCACATTGTTAATTCTTTCCCCTTTAATATTTATTTCATTTAATTCCACACTGCTTTCTTTTAGTTTAATCAGATACGCCCTGCTGGATGTATCAATGCTTATAGTGTCAGTAAAATGTCCATAACCTATATACCTTGCTGAAATAACATATTTCCCGCTTTCTATATCATTGAATACAGCCCTGCCGAAAGGATTTGTAGTGCCTGTAGCAATAATCGAATTGTCTTGCAGCAATATTACTGTAACAAGCTGAAGTGGTTGTGATGTACTACTATCAATTACGCTTACCGTAAAATTTATGGTTTCAAGTTGTATTTCTTTTTTAGTTGTTGTTCCGGCAATACCGGCCTGGCTATATAAAAACAAAATTATAACTGTTAAAAAAACAACATCTTTATATATTTTATTAATAATGTTAATTGTGTGCATATAATCTCCTTTAATATTTTTAATAATCCCGTACATGATCGGTGAATAAATACTGATCATATCCGGATTTGGAAAATTTCAGGAACGGGTTACAAATTCAAAGGTTATTAGATATTAAAGGAAGGAGGACCGCGCAGGCTATTAACTTGAACAATATTGTTGGTAAAGACAGTTTCATTATTTAATAAAACAATACTCTCTAAAACCAGATCGGAAGTTAATGGTAATGAAACTAAACTTATATTTATTGAAGAGGAGAATTGACAAATAGGGCAGTTATCTTCATTCTCTCCTGAAGTCTTAGAAGACGTAGAAACATTATCTACAATTTTCTCATTTCCATAAATTACTTCTTTATGAAAGTGAGTTATACTTATCAGGATAAATGCAGTATAACCTAATAAAAATACTGTGGATATTTTGCTTTTATGTCTGTTTATACGGCTAATCATGCTGCAAAGATAAAGATTCCCCCTCAACTTGCAAATGTTCATTAAAACATGTGATTTGAAAACCTATGAACGATGATATAACAACACCCAGCCATAATAGATTTGCTTTTATAAATTCAAACTCTCTCATCATATAAGACATCTTTGAACCTAACTGTCCAGGAAACTCCCTTTTTCATATTAAAACTAATATCTCCCCTGAGCTGATCTTCAGCTAAATTCCGAAACAGCTTCATTCCTAAAGTATCCTTTCCTGTCTCTTCGGTATAGTCAGATATCCCAACACCGTTATCTGATATAATAAGTTTAATTAAATTATCTCTATTTCTGGATAGGTGGATAAATATTTCACCATCATTCTTAAAAGGGAATGCGTGTTTCAAAGAGTTGGATATCAGCTCAGCTATAATCTGACCGCAAGGGATTGCTGTATCTATAAGGACACTTATGCTTTCAAGATCGAGTTTTAGCTTTACATGTCTTTCTGTTGAATTATAACTTTCCAAAAAAAGATTTGCCAGATCAGTTATATATTCCTTCATATCTATTCTGGATAAATTCTTAGATTGGTAAAGTTTTTCGTGCACAAGCGCTATTGCCTGTATTCTATTCCCAATATCCACTAATATTTCTTTAGTTTCATTTTCTACTACTCTTTCACCTTTCAATCCAAGGAGGGAACTTACAACCTGCATATTATTTTTTGTGCGGTGATAGAGCTCCCGCAAAAGAACTTCTTTTTCCTTAAACCTTTCCTCAATATTTTCATAAGCTTCCTTCAATGCATCTTCATATTTCATTCGTTCGGTTATATCAGTATTAGTTCCAAACCATCTTAATATTTTTCCATTGTCATCACGGATAGGCATTGCTCTCGAAAGAAACCACCCGTATTCTCCATTTTTGCTTCTAAGTGGGAAAATATCTTCCCACGGTTTACCCTCTTTTAATGCACCGGTCCAAATCTTCATTACTCGATCAATATGATCCGGATGATGAACTTTCTCCCAACCCCAGCCCTGCATCTCCTCGAAGGTTGTGCCCGTGTAATCATACCAGCGTTTATTATACCAGAATATATAACCACTCTCATCGGTCATCCAGGTAAGCTGAAGAATATTGTCAGCCAGGGTACGAAATCTTTCTTCATTTTCCAGCAGCGCATCCTCAGTTTTCATTTGCCTGGTTATATCTCTGAATGAAAGTAATCCTATTAGAGGCTTACCGTTGCTATCGGGGATAAGTTTGCCGTTGTAGAGAATAAGCTTCTTCCATCCCTGCTCTTTATTGTGAAGATATAATGGAAAATCCCTGAAATTCTCGCCCCTCATCATCCGGTTTATCGGCCACTGCTCTTTTTCGAGAAATTTGCCATCTATTGTTGTTGTCTCAAACATCTCATCGACTCTGGAGAGGAATTCCAACTCGTTTTCAACGTTCTTAACATTATCATATCCATAAATTCTTAAGGTAGCGGGGTTTCGGTAAATCAATCCTCCTTCAGGTTCAACGGTAATCAGACCTTCCTCAAGATTGTCGAAGATAACTTTCAGGAGTTCTTCACTCTCCCCTAACTTCTGCTCCGAGCGCTTTAGATCTGTTAATTCGGTGCTAATGACTCCAAGGCCCCTGCTATTATTTTTTTTTGAGCCCTTTACTGATCCTGCCAAGTCTACTCCTTAAATAAGGTACCGATAATAAGATCTATTTGAAAATAAATCTAATAAAATATTTAATTAAAAGCTTTCAGAAATTCACCCCTCCCTCACCGGCGTCAAACACTTCCTTCTTCCTCTCCATTGATCCAATCTCATATCGTCAGCTAAAGAGCCGACTGGGAATTCTTCCTCCGGCACCTTCCCGTCAGGAACCCACGTTTTGGTCATGCAATTTCAATTTTCATTTTCTCTTTTTATCTTTAAATACCTTAATAAAATATCTTCTAAACAAATGGAGAGCAAACTTGGATAACATTAGAATTCTAATCTGCGAAGACCACGCCCTTACGCGCGAAGGCATAATCAACAGGTTGTTACGTGTACCGGGTATTTTCGTAGCCGGTGAAGCCGAAAACGGTACCGGAATGATAACCCAATACGAAAAACTTAAACCCGATCTGGTAATATCCGATATCCAGATGCCTGAATTATCAGGCATTGACGCCTTAAAACAACTAAAATCAAAATACCCTCTCATTAAGGTTCTATTCATTTCTATGTATGGAGGCGAACCTTGTATTTATTCAATTATAAAAGCGGGTGGACTTGGTCTTCTCGATAAAAGCCCCTTAATTGGTGAACTTACCTTTGCAATAAATGAGGTATATAACGGAAGACAATATTTCGGTCCTCTGTATGATAAACCAAAAATCGAAGCTATTATTAAAAAATATACCAACCATCCCGTAAAATTTGATTTTGATTTTGAATCTGAAATACAGCCTACAGCAGCTGAAGATGAAGTTCTTGAACTTCTCAGTGAAGGTATGTCAACCCTTGAGATTGCTGAGAAAATGGATGTGAAACAAAGAACAATTGATACCCATCGCGCTAACCTTATTAAAAAATTTAATCTGAAAAGTGGACACGAACTTAGGAGATTTGCTTTCAGATATACCGAATCCAAAAGGATTAATCCAAACCCTTACTCTAAACCTAACCTGTAATTATCTACGTAGTACTATCATTTAAAATCTTTATAATTGATAGTACTACTGATTCTTTTCTCATTTCCTCTTTTTAATTTTCAATAATTAATTTTTCTCAATGATTTATATAATAAATCATTTTAGTAATAACTGTTTAAGAGGAAGCATGAATTTAACCTACTATATCCCTTTAACAAACAAATGGTTACTCAATGAAAAACTACAGCTCCTCACACACGGAAGTCCCAAGACAAATTCTAAACAGGACCTATATTGATCTCCTTAAGAAGTTCCAAAGGTATAATTCAAATGCTAATAAATTATTATGCTCTTATATGTCGGCAGGACAAAAATATAAAAATGAATTATTAGTCATCGGCAGGGAACCATTCTACTGGCGCGAAGAATTCTCCCCTGAAGAAATAAGCGGCAGGGGACCGGAATATGTATTTGACTATAAAGTGCTCCAGCCCGGTCTCTCAGGTCTTTCCTCCCCATGCCCGTTAAGCTATGTAATAGATCTTTGGGGCAATACAGCTAAAAGAAGCAGCTACAACACGTCGTATAACTCCTTACACGATCCATTCTGGAAGTGCATTAAAGATGTCGTACTTAAACTTGGCATCTGTCAGAATAAAGAAAACTGGTCCTCATACATTGCCCTTACTTATTTATTTAAGCTGGCATACAGCAACAAAGAATATTTATCCGCAAAGCCAAGAAATCTTCAGTTTGAATACTGTCGGGAAATGCTTCACCTTGAACTTTCAATACTTAAACCCAAACGCGTCCTTTTTCTTACAGGAATAAAATTCGTTCAGGAATTTCTTAAGATTCCTGGATTGACAGGATTGCATGACAATGCCTGTTCCCTTGGAGAATATGATTACGGTCTTCATAAAGCCCAAACCGTAATCACCGTTAATCCCAGGAACTGTCCACAAAAAGAACTTGTTAATTTAATACTCAAAAGGTTTGGCTGATTAAATGCTCTGAATATTAAATTATTACAATATTAATATCAGGATTGAATTCTGATCTACCTGAATGCCGATATTATTATTTGTTATTACAGTCCCGGTAGAGGCAGTTCTCCAGGATGAGGGGGCATTCCGGCATGAGGGATCTGATTAGGATGAGGGGGTCCACCGGGATTATGGGGACCAGAGATTATATCTGAGCGGCTGATTATTTTATTAAACTTAATCAACTGATCATGGGAAAGAATATTTTTTAACTCGACAAAATGATTGAACAGGAGCTTTTCACTAAGCACCTGGAGGGAGGCAATTTGCTGAAGTAAGTCATTTACTTTCTGGATATCGGGATTTGAGTTAAAAGCCTGGTCATGAACTTCCAATTTCTTTGTCCAGATCTGTTTATTTATTACATTCATTGAATCAAACAGAGACTTCCGAAGGAGTTGAAATTTACTTTCCTGGTCATTATTCAACCCCAATTCATTCTTAAGAAAATTATTATTATCCGGACGACCATTTATAAACATCGGAGGCAAAGCGGGACGACTCATCCACAGAGTAACCAGTGTGGCGATATTTATTATTACAAGGACAACAATTGCCCAAGCCTGAGTTTTTTGTTTAGCCAGCCAGTCCATTTTTAATCCTTAATTTCATAATTAGATAAATAATCGGTTTCAGTTTGTATTGAATACTCGGAGACGACATTTTTGATATATATCCGTAAGTACTGTTCATTTACTTTTCCATTACTAAGATTTGAAATAACGGAATAGACATTAAATACAATCAATAAAGCAAATACAATTTGCCTAAAAAGATTAAGTATGAGATCGAAAGAGGAAAACGATTTTTTAGAAGTGTAAGATACAATTTCCTCTTTAATTCTTGTAAATAAGAACGCATTAGATTCTATGTTTTTAATATTATCGAGCAAAGAAAGAGTTTTCTTTACATCGTCAGATATTTTTTGATCTTTATTCATAAAATTAATTATTTAAAGTATTTGTATAGTATTTGTGCAGTATCTTTTCCAGATTTTTCTTAGCGCGATGAATCAAAGATACAACCGCAGAGACAGTAGTGTCAAGAATCTCTGCAATTTCTTTAGAGCTCATTTCATCATCCTTACTCAGCAAAAAGGAAATCCTTTGATTTGCGGGCAATTTGTTCAGGGCATTGTTCAGCACCATCATTCTTTCAGCATTTTCCATCAGAGTGCCGGGATGGCAATCAGGAGCTTTTATTTCTAGCTGCTTCTGATCATCGCCGTAGAGAGGCTGCAAAAACAGATATCTCTTTTTCCTTTTCTGAGCGCGTAAATAATCCAAAGAACTAGTAACCGCAATCCTGTATATCCAGGTTGATAATTTAGAGCCGGACCTGAAACTATCAATTGACGACCATACTTTAACAAAGACTTCCTGTGTTAAATCATCGGCAGCATCCTTATCATTGACAATACGATAGCAAGCGTTAATAACTTTTTTCTGATTATCATGGAAAATTATCTTAAAGGCTTCTTCATCTCTTTGTTTTAGTTTAGTTACTAATTCAGTTTCCAGCATGCACCAAAAATATTGATTCTGTTAGTAAGTTAGACGTTTATTTGCGCAGAACCATGCGGTTTGCCAAAGACAATAGGAAAAAAGGGGGAAATAAAGCCAAACCCCACATTAATTTCTTAATGCGAGGTTTGGGAGATAGAGAGAGAGATTTTCAATTCTTAACAATAACCACGAATGAATAATCTACACGCACATTTGATTGTTTACCGCCACCGGGACCGCCAGGTCCACCGCCGCCAGGTCCACCAGGACCGCCACCGCCAGGTCCACCAGGACCACCGCCGGGACCACCAGGACCGCCACCGCCAGGTCCACCAGGACCACCGCCGGGACCACCACCACCGTGTCCCTCATCCCCCATGCGATCGGGTTTCTGCATGGGATCAGGCAGTGATTTAAGATTACCCGAGACAAAGTTCACAGTTATCTTTTTATCATTATTATTTTTAGGGATATAATTCAGGAGTGGTTTATTGCCGAAAGGGATTTTAAGTTCATAGCAAAAATAGCTTTTATCGACTTTAAGGCTGGCCTGATATGTATTGCCATCTATGGGGAATGATTTAAGAACCTCGTCATCGTCATTTATTATGTAGAGGTCTTTCTGCCGGGCAAGGAACAGAGTCATTGCGGGGTCCAATTCTTTTTTGTCAGACATTTCATCGGGATTTTTATTCATACCAGGCGGAGCCTGCATACGGCGGTTTTTTATAAACTCCATCATATCGGCAGGGTCCGGACTATCGGGATATTTAATTCCAATTTTATCGTCCGGGTTTCCAGGATCGATCCATACTTTGAGACCACCGCCTAAAATGTTCATTATTTTATTTCTGTCGTTAGTGATCATAATAATGTACAAATTATTAGCATCATTACTAAAGCCGAAAGATATATCTTCGCCTTTCATATTAATAAATTGTTTCCAATCAGATGAGTTCCCATCAATTTTTATTTCGCTGCTGACAGGCTGAGATTGAGCAATCAGAAAATACAAATACAGAAAAGAGAAATAATATTTTTAGACACACAAGTTTTTGCATAATATTCTCCATGAATTTTGTTAAGAAAATAACCTGAGATTATAGACGAAAGAGAGCAGATAATAACGACCGATAACATTAGTGCTATATTCCTGGGTATAGTTGCTGGTCGACTGCCGGGAGATATTTGTATTCTGATTTAAAAGGTCGTATACGGATAACTTAAGTTCCGCGCGGTTATCCGGAAAGAACTTTGCTTCAAAGCTAAAATTAAGCAAATATGAATCCGGAGAATATCCATTTGATAGTCCTCCATCATATTTCCACAGCAGATCCCCCTGTACGGCAAACTGATCTAACAAGAGCCAGTAGATTTTTACCTGGGTAAGCTGAGTTAAATATTTTTCATTATTAACGGTTGATTTATTATCGGTAACAATGTTATAACCGGTTGTGCTGGAAAAAAGAAAATCAAAATTTGAACTGATATTACTGCTTATAACAGCACCCAGACCATAGCTGGATGAATTTGAATAGTTGCTTATGTTGTTGAGTATGCCCGGAGTGCGGGTATAGTTTGCTGATAAATTGAGATTGAGGTTTGAGCTGATAAAATCTGCCGGCAGCGAATAAGTCATAAATGTCTGTGCATTTATATAACCATCAACATTATGAGGAATGGATAGCTGGCTGCCGGCATTGAGGAATATCCCTTCAGGCAGTGTGGTATCCTTCCGGGCAATAATGGTATTTGATCCGATATAATTGTTTTTATATGAACCGCTTAACATCAGAAAGAAAGAGTGCATGTTGGAGAAATTTATTGTTGAGAACTTCATTGCGACAAAATGATTATACTCCTGTTTCAGACCCGGATTGCCCATAGACAACTGCAAGGGATTTGAGTTATCAAGAATATTCTGAAGCTGAGTAACAGACGGAGCCGTATTAGTGGTTCTATAGAAGAAGTTGAGGTTTTTATCATGTGAAATATTATAACCGAAAAT
>JARLHD010000418.1 GCA_031292435.1 Ignavibacteriaceae bacterium | reverse complement strand
TCAATTTCTCCACCCACTTTACAAACATCACCAATACTTACATTTTCATAAATTTTTGAAATGCTTTTAACCAAAGTAGAGTGACCGATATAAGCCGGCCCGATGATAACTGAATTAGGAAATACAATACTATTTTTGCCGATATAAATCGGCCCATTTGAGGCATCCAGAACAACACCAGGTTTTATGACAGCGTTCCCCTCTAAATAAATACTATCCTTATTTATCAGGTGTACACCTACCAAATGATTGTGAAAAAGTTTTTGTGATAAAAAATAATTTATATCTAAAATCAATTCTGCATTATTTTCCCTAATGAGATCCCAAATAAATCCTGCAATTTTAATGTTCACTTCTTCTTTAGGTAGAGCGGGGAAAAAGGAAATTTCCAATGGTTTATTTAGGTGATGTTTAAATTTCTTTAAATTAGCTCCTGATAGCCTAGCAGCTATCAAGTCATTATTATTCAAATAAAGTTTATCTACAGTATCATTTAAAGGAATAATTTGAGCAAGATTCATTCCAGCGATAATTCTACCATTAATGAACAAACAGTTATCGTCTTCAATTTCATTCACAAAAATTCCAGGGTTTTTATCCTTAACTATTGTAGTAAGATATTCTCTACAATGGAGAGAATATTTAGAATCATTATAAGCCCTAATTATTTTATCTTTTAGTGAAGAACCTCCACAAATTAGGTCATAAACTCCTCTTGAATAAATAAGGGGCTCAAAAAAATTGACAGAATTATCCTCAAATAAGCAAATCTGCATAGTAACTCAAATGTATTATTAAGAAAGATAATTTAATGTTTTTTAATGAAAGAATCTTTAAGGATTCTATTAAACTATGCCAGATCAGTTTTTAATGCAACGCACACTAAAGCCATAATCGACATTACTATTGCTTGGATAAATATTGCCGGTTCCATGGTTTAAGTACAAGTCGAGGGCATCAGTTGAATTAGCCGTTGAAGCGCACCAGAAGTAAGTATAGGATTTAATTCCAAAGAAAGCTCCATTGAGACCTCGAGATCCAGCAAGCAAAGCAGAAAATCCACTAAAATTTGAACCACTGCCAGCACCATCACCTTGTTCAACTGCTTTTAATTTCGTACTATTTTGATTAACTGTTAATGTCAATTTATTAAAATCAGTAGTGTCCGGAATGTGCCAACCTGAAGGACAAATCCCTTTTATTTTTCCTGAGCCAGTGGAATATTGCATGGTTTCACCCCATTGATATAAGCCGCCATACATTGAACAATTAGCCAGATCATTTCTATAGCAATATTTTTCTATTATCTTATTATTCTTCTGACCTTTAGTTGAATCAATCATCATACCGATATTCAAATTTTCTTTAAGCCAGCATTGCGAACCAATCTTTACCGTATGGTATATTTTGCCACCATAATTAATGATAGGTACACCCGGACAAGGTTTTTGAGCAAAACAGACCATGCAGAAAACAAGAATATAAACTGAAGAAATATATATGTTTTTCATTTTGCTTTTTTTAAAAAAAGAATAACTGTAAACTAAGAATATTAAATTTGACACGGAAATAGAACAATCACTTATAAAGGGTTTTAATTAGAACAACAATAAAAAGAGGGATTAGTTAATTAGGAAATTTAACCTCCGGAGGTGGAGGAGAAGGGATGTCTGATTTGAAATAATTATTAGTAATACTATCCGGCACTTCACGATAATATTTATACGTGTTAAAGTCGACTTTATCAACACGGAAGCACTTTTCAGCCCGATCGAGGAAATCTGAATCTTCACTATATTCAAGATTTTGGAATCCATTAAGATGAAGAAAGACATATCGTCTGCCAAAAAAAGTAGCTCCTACAGTGCATTCGGAAAGATGAATCATTTTGAATGGGTTATTTTTATCGCGAACGTACTCATTCCCGATAATTTTTATACCTCCACGTATCATATCAACTTCAGGGTGAGCATTCAAATATTCCACCCGCATTTTAAGATGATCTTTGGTATATTCATCATCACTATCAATAAATGTAATAAACTTACTATTGGAAGCTAAGATTCCCTTATTCCTACTTAAAGGAAGTTTCATATTCTTATGTCTAATTAGTTGAATATTATGATAAAGTATCTGATATTCTTTTAGTATCTCAAAGGAATTATCCTCACTTCCATCATCAATCGCAATTAGTTCCCAATTTTTAAATGACTGAATCATAAGTGAGTCAAGACACCTATTAAGATATTGCTCCCTATTAAAGACAGAAAGAATCACAGAAACTTCAGGTTGAGATTCAAGAGTATTTATCAATGATTTATTCCTTTATTTCAATGATAAAAGTATTGTAATTAGTTAGCATTAGCGATGTAGTTAGTCACTTATAGAAGAATTTAAAATAGAAAAAGCCAGCGAACTGGCTTTATTTTTTTCAATTTACAGAAAAAATTATTTCTTCGAATACTTCTTATTGAACTTTTCTACTCTTCCAGCAGTATCCATAAGTTTCTGTTTTCCAGTAAAAAATGGATGAGATCCACTAGAAATTTCGAGTTTAATTAAAGGATAAGTTTTCCCATCTGTCCATTGTATCGTTTCGCTGGATTTAATTGTTGAGCGCGTAAGTATCGAGAAATCACAAGACACATCATGAAATACTACTGGCCTATATTCCGGATGAATTCCTTTTTTCATTATATCAACCTGTCTGAATTTTTATATTAAGTAATTTTAAATATAAAAAATATACTCCACTTAACAAAATTAAACCTATCGATTTTCATTGAAATAGGCTCTAATTTGCTCTTTTAACCTAGTAATTTTGGCTTTTTCAGCTTCATTTAAGCGAATATGAAGAAAATTAAGCCCTTCTTTATTTATTTTAAAAGAACCATTAATTGAAGCTTCGGCATACTCCGGTGTTTTTGATAAATGCAGTTGTTTGTTCTGGCTTTGCAATACTGATTTTCTAATTGGTGGTTTTAATAGAAAGGGATTTTCCTTATCAACTGAATTATCGTTAAGTACGTAAAAAACCGCAACTATTGAAATAGCTAAGGTTGTGGCAGCTATAATACGAGTGGGAAAAAGAAATCTATCCCACCATTTAATTTTATAGGTATCATTAAAATTTCCAATATTTATCCTTCTCATTAAATCAGATTCAAAATTTGGAGGAGCAGATACCTTGGGCATCTGTTTTAGGAGATTTATAATATTTTTATAGCGAACTTCATCATCATTTGGTATCATTTATTCATTCCTTATAAATATCCTTTAGCAATTTTTGCAGTTGATTCCTTCCTCTATTTATTCTTGATTTTACAGTACCTACTGCAATACCAGTAACTTCAGCAATTTCCTCATAAGACATTTCCTGAATATCTCTAAGTATAACCATTTCACGGTAAGAATCTGAAACTTTAAGAAGAGCTTTCTGAATAATTTCATCCTTAATTCCGCTATCGGTAATTACATCAGGACGTGCACTTTCATCGGGTATATCAAAATTTTCATTCTCATCTCCATAAGAACTAATGGAAAAGATATTTCTGCGTTTGCGTCTTTGATACTCAGTTCTAGCCAGGTTACCAGCAATAGTATAAATCCAAGTAGAAAACTTTGCAATAGATTTATAAGAATCTTTATTTCTATATACCTTAATCATAGTTTCCTGAACAATATCGGCGCAGGCTTCATAATCACCTAAAAACCTATAGATATAATTGATTAAGGGGTTTTTGTACCTCTGAACCAATATTTCATATGCTTTAACCGTATTATTCTGTTGAAACTCTAGTATCAATTCCTCGTCGGTAAGATCGCCGAGTTTTTTTTCTATCAAAATTCTTCTTTTATACTTTTATGAATTTAAAATGTTTCCTAACCAGAAAATAAACTGTTTATTTCAGAATATCTGTAATCAGTACCGTAAAAAGGGATTTAGGGTCAAAAGAGGTCGTTTTTAGGAGAATATCCACATTCAGAACAGCTTTAACTGAGCGAAAAATATCTCTATCGGTGAAATTTTCCCTAGCAGCCTTAAAATTTTTATAATAAAAGGGATGAGTACCAACAATTCTTGCGGCAACATCATCCTGAATTTTCCCTTTCATTTCATTAACCCGAGAAAGTCCAGTGAAATATTTTGTTAGCATTGCTACAATAAAGGAAGGATCCGTGCCTTTTTCAAGGAGATTAAACAAGATTTTAATTGACATCGCCTTATTTTTTTTCCCCAAAGCATCCTGTAAATCGAAGATAGTATTCTCTTTTAACGAAGCAGAGAGGGCAATTATAGTTGTATAATCAATTACTTTTTCAGTGCCGAGGAAAATAAATATTTTTTCAAGCTGATCCTCTAGAATAGATCGATTACCACCGCTAATTTCAGTAATAAGCCGTGCATTTTCAGTTGACAATTCCTTTCCGTTCCTGCGTGCAAAGTCAATAAGCCAATTTATAAGATTTTCACCCTTGAGTTCTTTTGCTTCAAAGATAAATTTATTTCTAATAAGCGACTTATAGGGTTCTTTTTCAGGGTTCTGTAATTCACCATTATAAATAAAGGCGATTGTTGTAAAAAACGGAGGAGTTCGGAGATACTCTGTTAAAGAATTTATATCATTAACCTTATCGAACTCCTTGAAGAGAATGAATTTTCTATCGGAACCAAAAGGAAAGGATGATGCCATACTTAAGAGCTGCGGCAAATTGATCTTATCATCTCCCAGTATTGTTTCCTTATCAAAATCAGAAGCAATGAAAGGAGTAATCGCAAAATCCAGTTCCTTAATAACTGCCTCAATACTAAAATAATCGTTGCCACAAAAGAAATATACAGGAAGAAATTTATCCTTAGTAAAAGTTTTAGAAGCTTCCAGAATTGAAGGAATATTTACTTTAATTTTTGCCATCAACGGATCAGACACATCAGTGTTGTGTTTAAACTTACTAGATTTCAGCATTCTGCGGAGGCAGCTGAGTAAATTGTTTGATCAAAATCCCGTTGATACGGGATTTTAACAATTATTTATTTTCAATAACAATTTTCTGCATAACCACGTCATTGACCGGACGATCGTTCTTTGTCTTTGTTTTTCCTATCGCATAAACGACATCATTACCACTTACAACTTTACCGAAAATGGTATGGTGATTATTGAGCCAGGCTGTTGGTGCTAAAGTTATGAAGAATTGACTTCCGTTAGTACCAGGACCGGCATTAGCCATGGCGAGTAAACCTGCCTTATCAAAAGTAAGTTTGGGGCTAAATTCATCTTTGAATTTCCTTCCCCATATACTTTCTCCACCGCGTCCAGTTCCAGTGGGGTCACCCCCCTGGATCATGAAATTATCAATTACTCTATGGAAGATAACTCCGTTATAATAATCTTTCTTTGCAAGCTCAACAAAGTTCTCAACGGTTTTAGGTGCTTCACTGCGGAATAATTCTATCTCAATATCACCCATGTTAGTTTTAATAATGGCAATTAACTTTTTCTGATCATCTTTATTATCGGACATATTACCTCTTTGTTATTTTATTGAGGGATTATCTTTTTTCAATTACCACATCATTCATAACAACTTTTTTAATAGGTTTATCGCCAGGAGCAGTTTTAACATTACCGATAGCTTTAACAACATCCATACCTTTAATAACTTTTCCAAATATAGTATGGTGGCCATTTAACCAGGGGGTAGCGGCAAGAGTAATAAAGAATTGACTGCCATTAGTACCGGGTCCTGCGTTAGCCATTGCAAGAATACCTTCTTTATCAAAAGTAAGGCTTGGAACTATCTCATCTTCAAATTTTCCACCCCATGCACTTTCACCGCCAGTTCCCGTTCCAGTCGGATCTCCACCCTGGATCATAAAGTTTTTAATAACGCGATGAAAAATAATACCTTTGTAATAACCTTTCTTAGCAAGAGTTATGAAATTTTCAACTGTTTTGGGAGTTTGTTGCGCAAATAATTCTATTTCTATGTTACCCATGTTAGTTTTAATCACCGCGATAGTTTTTTTGTTATCATCTTTTTTTACAGTAGTAATTTTTTTATTCTGTGCATTTGAAGCAAAGAATAAACACATTGAAAGAAAGAATACAGCTATAGTTTTCATATTATCTCCTATGGTTGAATTATTTTATTAAATAAAAGAGTTAGAATAACAACTCCTAAAATTATCCGGTATGCAATAAAGACATACGTAGTATTTTTTTTCAGAAATTTAAGAAGAAAGTCGATTGCTATGTAACCACAAATACCGGCTACTAAAGTTGAAACGACCAAGTTCAATAACATTTCCCCATGAATGTAGGGCAGTGACTCCTTTAGTTCAAGGAGACCACTTGCAAATACAGCAGGGATACTTAATAGAAAAGAAAATCTTGCAGCAGATTCTCTTTTCAAACCCATAAAGAGTCCGCCGGTTATAGTTGTACCTGAACGGGAAGAACCAGGGATCAACGCACAACTTTGTGCAATCCCAATAATCAAAGCATCTTTAATTGTAATATCCTTAATTTCTTTTTTAAACTTTGCAGTTCTCTCAGCGATAAACAGAATAATAGCGAGAACGATAAGACTGCAGGATATGACCCATAAATTCTTAGTTAAATTTCCCTCAATTAAATGCTTAAATGACAGCCCAAATATAACTACCGGGATTGTTCCGATAATAATGAGCCAACCGAGTCGTGAATCCATGCTTTGGTTTACAAAGCTTTTTCTTTCACTAAGATTTTCCTTAAGAAAAGAGCGAATAATATTTATAATATCTTTAAGAAAATAAATTAATACCGCAGCAAGCGTCCCGAGTTGAATAACGGCCATAAACGCTGTCCAATGTTCCGGATTATCAATGCTAATAATATGATTTGGCTGACCAATCAGATCCATAAGTTTGCCAGCAAGCGTAAGATGACCAGTGCTGCTGATTGGTAGGAATTCAGTAATTCCCTGGACAATACCGAGAATTATCGCTTCAATTAAACTCATCGATCCTCCTAAAAAATATAAGTTATGCCTAGACTAATTCCTACAGATAAAGAATTCAGATTCACATTATTACCAAATGTTGGATCTAATATTGGATTACCATTGTTTTTGGGTGTACCATTTAAATCATACCGAATATCTCCGGTTATATTTGCATATACATTTCCACCGAGAGAAGTATTTCCCATTGCTCTTAACAAGATTCCAAAGCCAACCGAACTATAATTGTTTGAGTTTTGAGTAAATTCTCTTAATTCATTAATAGAGGCAAATCTTAATCCAAGACCACCACCAAATTTAAAATTGTACCCTTGTCCATCTATTACATAATAGTTGACTATTGTTGGCATTACATTGCTGTAAGAAAGTTCATATCTTCCGCCAGAGGGAGAATAAGTAAACGAATTATAAAGATATGCGACCTCTACACCTAATTCATAACTTTGAGCCGCTCTGAAATCCACCTCTCCAGAAAAATTAATTGCTGTATTAAATGTTGCTACCTGATTATTTATTGGAGCGAAGTGACCATCATTGAGATAATCTCTTAAAGTAGGAGTACTGATAAAATTTATTCCCATTCCGCCTCTGACAGATATCTGCGGAAAAACTATTGCTCCCATAAAGATAATATTCAATAAAATAAATAGCTTTTTCATAAATCACCAGGTCCTGGTTTTACTACTTTTAACAAATTTAAGTGCTGTTTATTAAGCAAGAAAAACGAAATCAAAGCGAGAAAAATAATCAAAAAAAAGGAAATAATGTGAGTCAGAAAGGCATAAGCAAGACTTATATTAAGACTAAAGCCAAAGAAAACAAGAACGGACTTTGCAAGAGTATGATAGGAGCCAGTGCCGCCGGGAGTTGGTATTACTGCGCCTATAGCACTTATACTCATAAGAACCCAGGCTAACTTAAAACTTACAGGAATTCCCATATTTTGCATACCAAGGGTAAAGAAACCTATATATGAATTCAGAGCATAGACAAACATAATAGCAGCACTCAGAATAATTGTAATCAGATAATTTTTTATCCCCCTCAGGCTTGCAAACCCTTCAGTCAGCATCTCAAAGATATGAGCAGCTTTATCTGCCATTTTAACTGAAAAGCGGGAAACTATTTTAATGATAACATTATAAAATTTTTCTTTGAATCTTATGGTAAGGTAAAGGAAGAATATCCCAATCAGCATTAGAAAAAACGAGATATATAAAGTTGATTTCAGCCAGGGGAAATTAATAAATAAATCTTTCGATATATAAACAGACAGCACAAGAGCTAATCCAAGAAAAATAACATCGATAACGCGTTCAACCATTACAGTACCAAACATAGATGAACGTGAAATTCCTTCCCATTTACCGATCAATGCAGCACGGGTAAATTCACCCAGTCTTGAAATTACAAAATTTACACCATAACCAATCATCAATGCGCCAAATGCATTTTTAATCAATACATCTTTTTTTACAGAATGAAGAATTACTTTCCACCTGACTGCGCGAAGGAAATGAGAGAAAACATTTGACAGAATAAAAATTATAATCCAAATAATTGAAGGATGTGAGACATACTCGAAAACTTTATTGAGGTCACTATTACGAAAAGCAACGAATAGGAATATTATGCTTAAAAATACCGGGAGAGTATAGTTTAGTATTTTTTTTAACTGAAATTCCTTTTTATTATTTTCTAAGATCAATTATGTTAGTCCCATCAGGAGGTGAAAAAGAAAACCTAGAATCAGGAAGGTTCTGATTCAATTTATAATCAGAAAACTGAAAGTTTGTAACAGAGCCAGACAGATTTTCAATATTAACCTGCATAATAAGGTAATCAGAGTTAACAGATATTTTTGTCTTTTTAAAATTCATTTTATTATCATTCTGAGGGATCAAGATGAGAACATTCTGGTTATTATCTTTTTCCAGAGTAACAACAGATTTAGCCGGATAGTCATAAAGAAATTTTTCAATTGTAATGGAAGATTGATCGGAATTTGAATTATTATTAATAACGACTTTATTCTGAGGTTTATTATAGTTCCAGATAACAGATCCATTGGAGACAATAGTCGAATTTTTTAATTCCAATCTAAATTTATTTCCTTTAGAATAAAAAAACTTCCCGTTAATTCCAACTTTACCATTTACAGATTGTTTAAAATCAGCACTAAAATCATTTAATGATTTATATTTTTTCTGAACAGAATCAAGAAAACTTTTAGCATTGTCCTGGGCAAAGACACGACTTGTCAGTAAGACAATCATAAGGATAGTTGTTAAAACCCCAATCAAATTCATTTTATTCATAATGCATATTAATATTTATAAATTTCTTAAGATTGTTTCAAGTTGTTCTTCATTCTCAACAATAACCGTACGAGCTTTGGAGCCATCATTAGGACCAACGATACCAGCTTCTTCAAGCTGATCGACTATCCTGGCAGCTCTTGAGTATCCAAGTTTCAATCTTCTCTGAAGAAGTGAAACCGACCCCTGTTGATGGCGTACAATGACCCTTGCAGCATCTTCAAACATAGGATCCATTTCTCCCAGAAATCCAGCGCTCGATTCCTTTTTCTTATCGTACAGAGACGGAAGGAAATATGGTTTTGAATATCCAGGCTGCGAAGAGATAAACTCAGTAATCCTTTCTACTTCCTCAGGTGAAATAAAGGCATTTTGAATTCGTGTAGGTTTAGGATAGCCTGATGGCAGAAAAAGCATATCTCCTTTGCCTAAAAGCTGTTCAGCTCCGTTCATATCAAGAATTGTTCTTGAATCTATTTTAGTAGCGACCTGGTATGCGAGCCGCGCACTGAAATTTGCTTTTATTACGCCAGTTATTACATTTACCGAAGGGCGTTGAGTAGCCAGAACAAGGTGAATACCTACTGCACGAGCCAACTGGGCGAGGCGAGCAATAGGTTCTTCTATTTCCTTACCTGCAGTAATCATTAAATCAGCAAGCTCATCTATGATTACAATGATATAGGGTAAATGATGATGATGCATATCATCAGTTTCTTTAGGTTTTCTCTCGGCATCTGCAATTTTAATATTATAATCGATAACATTTCTAACACCAGCTTTGGCAAGTTTGTCGTACCTTTGTTCCATTTCAAATTCTACAGATTTAAGCAGAATTACTGCATTTTGAGGATTAGTTATAATTTCTTCATCAAGATCGGGAGATACTGCAAGAAAATGTTTTCTCAATTTTTTATAGAATGAAAGTTCTATCTTCTTTGGGTCCAACAGAATAAGCTTAATATCCTCGGGTGATTTTGAATAAAGAAGACTTGCGATAATCATATTAATACCAACCGATTTACCCGCACCGGTTGATCCGGCAATAAGCATGTGGGGCATTTTAGCAAGATCGGTATAATAAACATCACCATTTATCTGTTTTCCAAGAGCCAGTGGAAGTTCTAATTTTTGTTCATCTATTTTACCTAATACAGAACGTGCGTTGACAATAGATGCCTCTGCATTTGGTATTTCAACACCGATAGCACTTTTCCCTGGTATCGGAGCAATAATCCTGATACCGCGGGCTGCAAGTGCGAGAGCGATATCATTTTCAAGACCTACGATGCGGCTAATCTTAACTCCAGGTGCAGGAACTATTTCATACAAAGTAACAACGGGGCCGGGAGTAACGGAGATATCCTCGATAGCTATGTCAAATAATTTCAGTTTTTCTTTTAACAGTTCAGCATTACGAGTAAGTTCTTCTTCAGCCACCTTTATGTTTTCTTTTGGATTAGGTTCAAGAAGATCGAGAGTTGGTTTTGTATATACTATCTTCTCGTTCCACTGATCAGGTAAAGTAGAATCATTACTATGATCAACGGGTTTATCCGATTCCGAAGAAGATACCACAGGTTTTTCAGCTATTTCCTGTTTTTCTTTCTTTCCTTTGCCTTTTACCGGTTCCTGGTGAGTTGCCTCCTCATTTTTCCTTATAATCCTGATTTTTGTTTCTTCCTCTTCCTTTTTCAGGAGTTCCTTAGGAGATAATGTATCTGCCGGCAATACAACCTTCTTTTTCTTTTTATCTTCTCTTAGGGATTTAATTTTATCAAGATTGTCTACCTGTTTTGAATCGAGTTTTCCAGCTTCGTATTCACTTTTAATTTTTTCAACGGATTTGTTGAATAGATTCATGAAAAAACGGAATATATTTTCAATTTTAATGTCGAAAGCGAATATCAGGATTGCGATCATAATAGCAATAAGTAAAATTACACTCCCTGTACCTCCCAGGAACCTATTGAATATTTTCCCCAACTGTTCCCCGACGTGACCATATAATTCAACATTATTATGAATTGATTCAGAATGTAAACTTAAGACACCAAAAAAAGATGATAAGATAATTCCGCTTAAAAGGAAGAAATTTGACAGATGAATTAGTATTCTGAAATCGAGTCTCTTAAAAAACCTTAAGCCCCACAGAAAAATTACAGCAGGTAACAGAATTGAGAAATAGCCTATCATAGAGCGGATAAAGAAGAAAGAGATATAAACACCGGCGATACCCATCCAATTATTTATATCTGCCATCTTATTCAATTCATTAGAATTGGCAAGTATGTTAAGGAGATCTCTCCAGATCTGGGAACTTATCCGTGCTTCATCGGATCTTGAATAAGAAATAATGCTAAGAAATATAAAAAATGAAAGGACGATCAGCAGAATTCCAAGTATTTTTTTCTTCTTGCTAATAGAAATAGTGAAGTATTTCCCATTCTCGGAAGGTTTTTCGACTTTCGGTTTTGATCTCTTTTTCAGAGCCATAAAGTAATCACTTTGTTATCTGGCCAGCAATTTAACAACATTCCCGGTAAAATAAGGAATTGCATTTATCGAATTTAATTTACTACAAAATTTAATGTCATCTTCAAAGCCATTCTCGAGAAGTAATTTACCATGCTCAGATTCAGCAAGCATCTTAGCCAGATTTTTTCCGAGAGCTTTATTGAGGGCAACGCTTGAAATTGCCGTATCCGAGAGTTCCAAATCTTTTTTACTTTTCATTATCTCTGAAATTAGTTTACCTGCGCATATAGTATCTTCAAGAGCAAAAGAATTATTTCTACCGGCGCATAAGATTTCAAAATCCATATTCAATGAATTAAGATGTTCAGCAACAGCAGAAAGATTAAGGAAGGAGCAAATATAAAGGTTCTTTGAGAATTTAGCTTTAACAACCGCTTTAGTTCCATTAGTAGTATATAAAATTATCGATTTATTTTTTACCAGCTTAGCAGAATATTCAAGGGGAGAATTTCCGAGAGCGAAACCCTCAATTTTTTTAGTATTTCTTTCTCCTCCTAGAAGGGTAAGACCACCGAACATTCCACCAGAAACTTTAACTGCAAATTCAACAGTAGCTACCGGAATAATTTCTTTAGCGCCATTGTTTAATGCATTCACAATTGTTGAGGTTGCTCTTAATACATCAATAATGACTATAGTTTTGCCTGAAAAAGATAGTTCATCCAAATTAGATGGAGTTAACAGAACATTTACTTTCATATATTCAATTATCCTTCAGAAATAATTTAAAGCGACTGTTAATATTCCTGATTTAATATTTATTCTATTTTTTAATAAATGGAAGCTTTACAATCTTAACCGGTGTTTCCTTTCCTCTAACGGCAATATTTACTTCATTTCCTTCAGCAGAGTGAGAGATATCTACATATCCAATAGCGATAGGCAGCTCAAGGACAGGGCTCACAGTGCCACTTGTAACATCGCCAATTTTTTTATTATCTGCTTTTATTTCATAGCCATGTCTTGGAAATGATTTATCATGGCCAAGCATAGCAACAAGTTTCCTTTTTAATCCATCTGATTTAACTTTCAGAAGGACATCCCTACCGATAAAATTTCCCTTATTAAGTTTAGTTATCCAACTAAGACCAGCTTCAAGGGGATTAGTGGTCTGATCAATATCGTTACCATATAACATAAAACCCATTTCAAGACGAAGAGAATCACGAGCGGCAAGTCCAACAGGCTGAATATTAAATTCTTTACCAGCTTCGAAAATATTATTCCAGACAAGTTCAGCAATTTTTTCATCACCTTTGAAATAAAGTTCATAACCAAGTTCGCCGGTGTAACCAGTTCTAGATAAAATCATATCAACACCAGCAACTTTAGCCTCAAAGAAATGATAATACTCAAGATTTATTTCCTTGTCGCATATCTTTTGGAGTGTTTTATTTGAATTTGGTCCCTGGACAGCAATGAGACTATAATCATTACTTTTATTATCAAGAGTGACCCCAAATTTATTATTCTCTTTCATCCAGGTAAAATCTTTTTCAATATTGGATGCATTTACAACTAGAAGAAATTTATCATCTGAGAATTTATAGACAAGTAAATCATCGACAATTCCGGCATCGTTATAGCACATTGCAGAATACTGGACTCTACCCGGATATAATTTGGAAGCATCGTTTACAGTAATATACTGGACAAAGTCAACAGCATTTTTACCGGTAACAAAAATTTCTCCCATATGGGATACATCAAAAACACCGACTGAATTTCGGACTGCCTTATGTTCTGCAATAATTGAAGAATAGTGAATAGGCATTAAGTAACCTGCAAACTCAACAATCTTTGCGCCTAATTTTTCATGGATCGGGTATAATCTGGTTTTCTTCATAATTGAATTCTTTATAAATATTTTCAGTTTAATGGAACTCGTCAGTTATTTCCTGTTGTGTCTTTTTTGAGAACAGTTTAATTTCATTGAGAGGAACAGATTCATCTTCAATCAGATGGAGTCTAATCATATATTTCAACTGAAGTTTAGTGAGTGTTTTAATTTTCCCTTCATTAAACTTCTGTGCAATAGCCGGATGACATCTAACCACCAATGATCTTTCCTTAGATTTCTGTTTTACTTTTTTAATCAACTCTTCAAGGTCGTATACAACATGAGATTGTTTAGTTAATAATCCAGTGCCAAGGCAATAAGGACAAACTTCCTTCATGGCCTGCATGATATTTTGCCGAATTCTCTGCCGAGTTATCTGAACGAGACCGAAATCAGACATAGGCAGGACAGAAACCTTAGCGCGGTCTTTCCTGAACTCTTTCCTAAGTTCGTCATAAATCTTTTTGCGGTTTTTATCCTCTTCCAAGTCAATGAAATCGATAACAATAATTCCACCGATATCCCTTAATCTCATTTGTCGTGATATTTCGCGAGCAGCTTCGAGATCGGTCTTAAGGGAATTCAGTTCCTGGTCCTTGCTTTTTGCATATCTTCCGCTATTAACATCAATAACGACCATGGCCTCTGTATGTTCTATAATAAGATAGCCGCCGCTAGGCAAAGGAACCTTTCTACCCATCAGAGTTTTAATCTGCTCATCAATCTTAAAAGCATCGAAGATAGAAGTGCTAGATTTGAAATTTTCAATTTTATCTGCAAGTCCAGGCTGAACAAGCTGGACATAGCTTTTAATCTGTTTATATAGTTTTTTAGAATCAATAAAAACATGAGAGATATCCGGAGTAAACAGATCCCTGATCACACTGGATGTTGTATTAAGATCCTGATATATTAATGAAGGGGGACTTTCAGTGTGTACAGTTGCTTCGATAGTCTGCCAAGTTTTTTTAAGATTATTAAGGTCATCGCGGAGTGATTCTTCCGACTGATTTCGAGCGACCGTTCTGATAATTAACCCATAGTTTTTAGGCAGGATACTTCTTGCAATACTCCTTAGTCTTTTTCTTTCCCTGAAATCTACAATTTTCTTGGAAACGCCAATTTTGCCATCAAAAGGGAGAAGGACACAAAATCTACCGGGTAGTGAAATAGCTGAGCTAACACGAACTCCTTTATTGTTAACCGGTTCTTTTGTAATCTGGATTAAAATATCCTGACCCTTAGCCAGTTTAGGAATTGAAGGCTGGCGATTCTCTTCTCTTTGTCTAGGCAGGGGAGAAGGGGAATCCTCATCTTCATCGTCATCAACATCTGAATCATCTCCAAGCATATCCTGAAGTTGTTGAGTATTTTCCCCGATATCGGAGAAGTGAAGAAAAGCGTCATGCTTCATTCCGATATCAATAAAAGCGGCTTTAATACCAGGCAAGACTCTAGCTACCTTACCGAGGTAGATATCCCCAACCATTCTTCTATTTTCAGGGTAGTCGACAAAAAAGTCAGCTAAATACCCATCTTCCGTAATGGCTACGCGTGTCTGCGTTGTGGAAGAATTTATAATAATTTCTTTTGTCATAAAGAACAAACTCGATTAATGAAATATAATATTTCATATAAAATAAATTAAAAGTTATTAAGCCCTTCAGGGAGAAATAAGGGGAAGGTAATGAGAGGTCAGCCTCTTTATCAACATTCAAAAAATGAATAAAGAAGAGACTAAAAACACCTAATTCCACAATAGGGCAAATTTGTTTAGTCATCTAAAAATTTAATAAATAGAGCCGGTATAAAAATGATATATAATCATACCAGCATTAATAAATCTTAACAGCAAACTTTAGCAACACCTAAAGATCATACTGTTTTGGGAGCTTCAGTTATGCCAGCACCTTCAGGTTTAAGAAGATCTTTCCGGCTTAGTGAAAATTTCCCATTCTCAATTTTGATGAGTTTTACAGTAACCTTATCACCTTCCTTTAAATAATCGGTTACTTTGTTAACTCTTTTATGATCAATCTGTGAAATATGAAGCAAGCCCTCTTTACCGGGCAGGATTTCAACGAAGGCACCAAAATCCATAATTTTAGTAACAACACCTTCATAAACTTCACCAACTTCCGGATTGGAAGTCATTTTCTTGATATGATCTTTTGCACGCTGTGCATTTTCCTTGTTTGGAGAAGCGATACTTACAGTACCATCATCTTCAATATTTATCTCGACGCCGAACATTCTCTGCATGCCCTGAATTACCTTTCCTCCAGGACCTATAATCATTCCAATCTGATCCTGTTCAACCTTAATGGTCAATAATCTGGGTGCATATTGAGAGAGATTTTCGTTTGGTTTAGAAATAGCTTTATCCATAACATCGAGGATATGGAATCTTCCTTCTTTTGCCTGTCTTAAAGCCTGTTCCATAATTTCGAATGAGATACCCTGAATTTTTATATCCATCTGGAAAGCAGTAATACCATCTTTGGTACCAGCAACTTTGAAATCCATATCTCCAAGATGATCTTCATTTCCTAAAATATCCGAAAGGATAGCAAACTTGTCATTTTCTTTTACCAAGCCCATTGCAATCCCGGCAACCGGTTTTTTCATAGGAACACCACCTTCCATAAGAGCAAGGGAACCAGCACAAACTGATGCCATAGAAGATGAGCCATTGGATTCAAGGATATCTGAAATTATTCTTACTGTGTAAGGAAAATCAGTATCGGGGAACATTATTTTCAAGGCTCTTTCAGCAAGATTACCATGACCAATTTCCCTACGACCAACCCCACTCATTCTACCGACTTCCCCAACACTGAATGGAGGGAAATTATAGTGAAGCATAAATTTTTTGGAGTATTCTTCGAGAAGTCCCTCAATATTCTGCTCGTCACCTTTAGTTCCGAGAGTTACTGAAGTTAAACTCTGTGTTTCACCTCTTGTAAAAAGGGCTGAGCCATGAGTTCTTGGCAGAACTCCAAGGTCGATAGAAATATTTCTAATTTGTTTGGTATTCCTACCGTCAAGTCTTATTCCGTCTTCGAGGATACGTTTACGCATCAGGTCCTTTTCAAGATCGTGAATAATGCTACCGATAACTTTACCCTGCTCTGGATATTTTTCAGCAAGAGCTTCAGAAACTGATTTAACAATTTCCTTGTTCTTAGTACTTCTCTCTTCTTTAGCCTGAATTGAATACACAAGATCTTTCAGTTTCGCAAAAGACAAATCATATACATCTTTAGCTAGGGCTTCAACTATAGATTTGGAAACAACTTCCCATTTAGTTTTTCCTACAGCTACCCGCAACTCATTCTGAAGTTGAACAATTTTTTTAATTTCTGACTGAGCTAATTTAAGGGCATTAAGCAGGTCGTCCTCACTAACTTCATGAGACTCGCCTTCAACCATCATAATAGAGTCAGCAGTACCAGCTACAACGAGTTCGATATCACTTTCTGAAACCTGTTTTTGAGTAGGGTTGCAGATAAATTCTCCATTTATTCTTCCAATCCTTACTTCAGCGATTGGACCATCAAACGGGACCTGTGAAATTGTTAAAGCTGCTGACGCACCTACGGCCGCAAGAACATCAGGGTCATTTTCGCCATCATATGAAAGAACGAGCGCGATAACCTGAGTTTCGTTAGTGAAATTTTGGGGGAATAATGGTCTAATAGGACGATCAATTAAACGAGAAGTTAATATTTCTTTTTCTGTAGGTCTTCCTTCCCTTTTAATATAACCACCGGGAAATTTACCTGCTGCTGAAACTCTTTCTCTATATTCAACCTGAAGGGGGAAAAAGTCCTGATCCTCTTTTACTTCTTCGGAGGCAACTGCCGTAACGAGCACCATCGTATCTCCATACTTAACCATTACGGCACCATTAGCCTGTTTGGCAAACCTACCGGTTTCCAATGACAATATTTTACCGTTTATCTCAATTTCTTTTGTGACAATCATTTACAATCCTTATTATTTTCTTATGTTCAATTCTTTAATTATTGCTCTATATCTTGCGATATCTTTTTTCATCAAATAGTCGAGCAATCTTCTTCTTTTACCAACAAGCTGCATAAGACCTCTTCTTGAGTGATGGTCTTTTTTATGCACATTGAAATGATCGGTAAGATCATTCAATCTTTTAGTAATTAAAGCAATCTGAACTTCTGATTTACCGGAGTCCTGTTCTGAGGCTCCAAATTTCTTGATTATTTCAAGTTTTTCTTCTTTGGTCATTAGTTTATCCTTTATTTATTTATACAATATAACCCCAGAACTTACCAGGGTTAATCAATTAACTCGCTTTCTTAAATATTTCGAGACCTTTAATTTTATCTTTCTGCATTTGTTCAATGAGGGCTTCTGCAGAAGGAAATTTCTCTTCAGCCCTAATCCAATCGATAATTCTAACTGTAATATTTTTATTATAAATATCCCGATCGAAATCGTACAAGTAAACTTCCGGAATTATCCTACCTGAATTATCAAAAGTAGGACGAATCCCGATACTTAACAAGCCCTTATGGTTCTCATTATCAAACATAAACTCAACGGCATAGATACCAAGGGCAGGAAGAAGTTTTTCTTCATCATTGAGTCTTATATTAGCTGTTGGGAAGCCAAGCTGTCTTCCTCTTTTGTCACCTACAATGACCGTACCGTTAAAAGAATACTTTCTGCCAAGAAAAGAGGCAGCAGTTTTAATATTTGCTTCGGACAAAGCCTTCCTGATCTTAGTACTATTGACTGCTTCATCATTTATTTTGAAAGGTTCAACAGTTGTCACATCGAAACTATATTCAATTCCCATTTTTCTAAGGGTATTAACATCGCCACTTCTTCCTTTACCGAAATGGTGATCGTAACCGACAACAATTTCCTTAATACCTATTCTATCGATAATATAATCCTTAAAGAATTTTTCTGAAGACAGCTGGGAAAACTCTTTAGTAAAGTTGATAATCAAAAGATTTTCAATACCACATTCTTCAAAAAGTTTAATTTTTTCATCAATAGTGGTCAAAAGCTTCAAAGTTCCTTTATCATTAATCACATTCCGGGGATGAGGCGAAAAAGTAATAATGAGATTTCTGCAGTTAGACAGAACAGCTTTTTTCTTCAATTTTTCAAATATTTTTCTATGACCTAAATGAACCCCATCGAATATCCCCAAGGTCAAAATTGTATTATCAACCTTAGGTAAATTTGATAGATCATTGAAAATCTGCATACTAAATACTACACTATCTTCTAAAATTAGTAAATATACTCTTTTATCGCATCAATTTAAAATTGATTTCTTTAATCTTTCCTTGAATAATTCGACAGAAAGTGCATTTTCTACCGAATAATGGCCTATTTTTGATCTTTGAAGAGAGCTTAAAACACCTCCACATCCTAGTTTTTCTCCAAAATCATTTGCAATTACACGCAGGTAAGTTCCTTTAGAACAGCTAATTTCAAAATGAATATCCGGCAATTCAATTTTGGTAATATTAAAATCAGTGACATTTATTTCCCTGGGCTGACGCTCCACAGTTTTACCTTCGCGAGCAAGTTTATACAAGTTTTTACCATTTTGCTTTATTGCAGAGAACATTGGAGGAACCTGCATAATATTGCCAGTGAATTCTTCCTTAAGCTGGTAAATCTGTTCATCTGAAATATGAGTAAAAGGTTTTTCGCAAAGTATTTCTGTTTCAAGGTCCATGGAAGAAGTAGCTTTACCAAGAGTAATTACGCCTGAATATGTTTTTTCAAGATCCTGGTAATCCGATATTGATTTTGTTTTTTTACCTGTACATAAGATCAGGAGACCAGTAGCGAAAGGATCGAGAGTACCCGCATGACCAACTTTTAGCCAACCTATAGCATTTCTTATTTCGTAAACCACTTTAAAGGAAGACCAACCGAAGGGCTTATCAATAAGGATCGACTCACCGCCATGGAAATCTATTCCAGAAAAATCAACTCTCTCCTTGCTTATCATCTTCGTGTATCTTTTTTATCAAGTTTTCAATTTTTTCGACATAATCAGTAGTATCGTCGATAAAGAATTTCAATTCAGGGACGTACCGAATTCTAATCCTGTGAGCGAGTTCTGTTCTTATATAACCGGTAGATGCTTTAACCCTTTCGAGGACAAGTTCTCTTTTGGATTTATCGAATACGGATAAATAAATCTTGACCAATTTAAGATCGGGGCTTACTTTTACGCTTGTTATAGTTAACAGACTAAGGGCAGGATCCTGCATCTTATGTAAAAAGATAAGACTAACTTCTTCTTTAATTAAGTGTTCTATTTTATCAATTCTGTGAGACATTACCTATCACTAACTTTTTCATTTAAACAATTCTTTCCACTTTTCTTAACGTAAGAAAAGTGGACAAAAGAAACATGGCTTAAAATCTTTTGCTATAAATTCAGCTCCATTCCATTGCTCGGAAAAAACTCGCGATGGTCAAACATTTTTCCTCGCTGACATTCCATTACGCTGAATTTATTTTACGCAAAATATTTAATGCCGTTAAATATGAACCAAATTTGGGCAATGTATTAGATTAATTTCTTTTTGGTTTCAATAATCTTGAAAGCTTCTATAATATCGCCGACTTTAATATCATTAAAGTTTGCGATATTAAGTCCGCATTCATATCCGGCATCAACATCCCGAACGTCGTCTTTGAATCTCTTAAGGGAACCGATCTCGCCTTCATGAATTACAATACCATCTCTTATAATCCTGATTTTACTATTTCTTGTTATTTTTCCTTCCTGGACATAACAGCCGGCGATGGTACCTAATTTAGGAACTTTGAAAGTATCCCTTATTTCAACAGTCGCAACGACTTCTTCAGAGAGAACGGGTGAGAGTAATCCTTCGAGGGCAGATTTAACTTCACTAATTGCATTATAGATAACCGCATAGAGGCGGATATCAACATTCTGAGATTCAGCAAGTTTTCTTGCATTAACATTTGGACGAACATGGAAGCCGATAATAATAGCATTAGAGGCAGCTGCAAGGAGGACATCACTTTCGGAGATACCTCCAACGCCTTTATGAATAACTCTAACAATTACTTCTTCGTTAGAGAGTTTCATTAAAGAATCAGACAGTGCTTCAACTGAACCATCCACATCACCTTTAACGATTAGTGGTAATTCTTTAACGCCACCCATACTGATCTGATGAGCAATTTCATCGAGGGTAATATGGTGTACCTGTTTCTGATCCTGTTCCCTTCTGAGCTGTTGTCTTTTCAGAGATATTTCACGGGCAGCTCTTTCAGATTCGACAACCACGAAAGTATCTCCCGCCTGCGGGGAGCCTTCAAAGCCAAGCACCTGAACAGGCACAGAAGGAGGAGCATCAATTACCTTGTTTAATCTTTCATCAAACATGGCACGGACCTTACCGAAATAGATACCTGCGACAAAAGGATCACCAACGCGGAGAGTTCCTTTCTGAACGAGGATGGTACATTGAATACCCCTACCTTTATCGAGTTCCGATTCAATAACAACTCCTCTTGCTAAACGATTGGGGTTAGCTTTAAGATCGAGAAGTTCAGATTCGAGAAGAATTACTTCAAGAAGGTTCTCAACATTCAACCCTGTCTTTGCAGAAATTTCAACGCACTGATATTTACCGCCCCATGATTCAACAAGGATATTGCGATCAGCGAGCTGCTGTTTAATTTTTTCAACATTGGCACCGGGCTTATCAATTTTATTTATAGCAATAACAATAGGAACACGGGCAGCCTGTGCATGATTTATTGCTTCAACTGTCTGAGGCATTACAGCATCATCGGCAGCAACAATTAATACAACGATATCGGTTAACTGAGCGCCACGGGCTCTCATTGCAGTAAATGCTTCATGACCCGGGGTATCGAGGAATGTTATAGTTTTGCCATTCCCGACATCAACCCGATAGGCACCAATATGCTGAGTTATGCCGCCCGATTCACCAGCAACAACATTTGTACGGCGGATATAATCAAGAAGAGAAGTCTTACCATGATCGACGTGTCCCATTATAGTTACAACCGGCGACCTAAAAACAAGAGTCTCAGTAGCATCGAGAGTATCTTCGAGAACTTCCGAAGTATATTCTTTCTGGAACTCGACTTCAAAGCCGAATTCATCAGCAACGAGGGTAATAGTTTCAACATCGAGCCGCTGGTTAATAGAGACCATAAGACCGAGTTCTATACATTTTGAAATAACATCGGAGACGGGAACACCCATAAGGTTAGCAAGTTCATTAACAGCAATAAATTCAGTTACACGGATTTTAGCTTCTTCGAGGTTTCTTAATTCCTGTTTCCTTTCCTCTTCAGCTTCGCGTTCTTTTCTTTTTCTTTTTCTAACATTAGCGCGACCTGATTGAAGAGCATCGTCCATGCTTAGTAGAGTTTTGCGAATAGCCTCTTTTACTTCCTTCTGGTCGATTTCGAATTTCTTAACTTTCTTTCTTTTTTTAACTACAGGACTTTCATCGGCAACAACCTCATCAACCTTTTTCTTGGTTTTCGGTTTTTTCTTTTTCTTAACTATAGTTTTATCTTTATCCAGTTCGCTAATTAAGACAAAAGAAGCTGAACCAGAGACAATTCTTCTTTCAGGTGGTTTGGTCTGGGATTTGGACTCACCCAGATCCATTTTACCAATGACTGTAAGACCTCTTTTTTTAGCAGTTTCAGCATCTTTAGGAGAAACAAAAACTTTTACAGGTTTGACTTTATGTTCAGGCTGATCAGGGAGTTTTTCTTTCAACTCTGCCGGTTCAGGGGCCTGTTCTGAGGAGGTTTCTGCCGTGACTTCTTCCGGTTGTTCTTCTTTTTGTTCTGGTAGAGGCTGTTCAGTATCCTGTTGACTTTCCACTTCGGAAACTTCAGGAGGAGTTTCAGTTTGTTCATCAGTAGTTACCGGTTCAGATTCCTGAGCGACAACTTCCGGCTGATACACCGGTTCAGATTCTTCCTGTTTTTGAGCAGCTTTTTTCTCATCCTCCTCAACCTTTTCGACTCTTTTCTTATTAAAATCGGCAATCTTTTTATAATGCTTTTCTGCTTTTTCAATATCTTTTTTGAAATGATTATTTATTTCAGTAATCATATCATCGGTCAGGATAGACTGTATTGATTTTACAACATGTCCCTTCTTTTGTAAAAACTCCACAAGCTGTTCAGCCGAAATATTTATTTCAGATGCGAACTTATAAATTCTTAATTTTTTGCTCTTAGTTTCTTCGGCCATAAATAAAATACCTGTATTTAGCTACTCTTCTTCTTCGAACTGCGATTTAATAGTTTCAATGATAAATGCAATCTTCTCATCGTCAAGTCCTTCAATTTCTTTTAATTTTTCGGGACCAGCAGTAAGAACCTCAATGGCAGTATCATATCTGTGGTTGATTAATAATTCATAAACATCATTACCGAGTTCTTCTTTAATATCGATTAATTCGATATCCTCTTCATACTCTTCGAACGGTTTTTCTTCTCTTAGTATTTCAATTTCATAACCAGTAAGTTTCATAGCAAGGCGGATATTAACGCCATTGCGACCAACGATAAGTGAAACCTGATCGCTATCGGCGGTAACGACAGCTTTTTTAGCATGGGTATCGATATCGATCTTTTTTAATTTAGCGGGGGCGAGAGCTCTCTGGATAAAGATCAAAGGATCTTCGGTAAAATTTATTACATCAATATTTTCGTTGTTCAATTCTCTTACGATTGCGTGAATCCTGACACCTTTCATACCAACGCATGCGCCTACGGCATCAATTCTTTTATCCTGAGATTCGACGGCGACTTTAGCTCTTTCACCTGGTTCGCGGGCAATAGCTTTTAATTCGATAATACCGTCATAGATTTCGGGAATCTCAATCTCAAATAATCTTCTAAGGAACATATTATCGGAACGAGAGATAATGATTAGGGGTCCTGAGTTTCCTTTTTTAACTTCCTTAACGATTCCCCTGATGGTTTCCCCTTTTTTATATCTTTCATAGGGGATTTGTTCATTGCGGGGGAGGAGGAGTTCGTTCTTATTATGGTTAACCAGGATATCGTTCTTGCGGATCTGATAAATATCGCCGACGACTATTTCGCCGAGGAGCTCATTATATTCATTATAGATTATATCTTTTTCGAGTTCACGTATTTTCTGGTTAAGGCTTTGTTTGGCTAAAGTAACCAATCTTCTTCCGAGGCTGGTGAGTTCAATTTTCTCGACATAGTCGTCGCCGACTTCGAGTTCATCGGGATTACCTTTTTTGTTGATTTCCTCGAGGCTAATCTGGGCGTTGGGGTCGGTAACCACATCAACGACAGAGCGTTCGAGAAATATTTCAATATCGCCACGATCCATATTAACAACGACGTCGAATTTAGCTTCCTCGCCATATTTCTTTTTAACAAGAAGACCAAAAATCTCCTCAAGGATGCCACCAAGAACATCCTTATCAATACCTTTATCTCTTACCATCTGGGCAAAGGATTCAACTATATCGAAATTCATTAAACGACCTCCAGTTTAGGAAAAACTTACTAATACTTTAGCTTTTTTTATGTTATTAAAATTAATACTGATTTCATTCTGGTTAGAAAGGAAGACAAGATTGTCACCTTCAACTTTAATTAATTTACCTGTAAGTTTTTTAGTTTCATTTTCCGAGACATAACTAATATCGAACTTACGGTTTACATGTTTAGGGAACTGAGCCAGGTATTTTAACGGCTTATCGGTTCCGGGAGAAGAAACATCGAGACGTTCCAGAGAATCTATAAGGTTATTTGCTTCAATCCTGGAAATTATGGAACGATTTAATTCCGCGAGATCTTCGGCAGTAACATTTTTTTCGCTATCGACATAGATTTCCACAATCCTTTGTTTAGGATTGCCGCGATAGACCAACTCGATCAGGAAGAAATTTTTTTCTTGTAAGATCTCATTGGTGATATTTTTAATATTTTCTTCTTCTAAATTCATACAAACAAAAATCGCCCTTTTAAGGGCGAACTAGGAACTGCAAATTTAGTATTAATTATTTGAATAAACAAGAAAGAAGGGGTATTTTGAAGGGAGGTCACAAATATAGAAATTTGTTTCAGGTGATCAAAAGAGGATAAATACCCAGATTTTACAATAAATTCTCATAAATGATAAGAGGGTGAGAAGCTGAAATTCTTATATTTGATAAAATGGGAGAAGAGTTTCATACTCAAATTGTTCAATTTTTAATGGCATGGGAGTTGTAGCTTTATATTTACCAACTAAACCCAGGAAATGGATGAAAATCCAGGGGGTTAATTGATAAGTTCCTGTTTTTTGCACTAAAATAGTTTGAATTTTGTGTGGCAAAAAATGGCATTTCGTCAGCTAAATAGTAGAGGGGTTTCTTGTTTTAGAAAGCATAGTGGTAATTTTTTCAATTAGAGAATAGGGAAGAAAAGTGTTAAGGGGATTTATAGACACTCCGAAGGGTAAAAAACAGTAATTCCAAGTTGCTCTCAGGTTGCTCTCACCTTGCTCTCAAGTTGCTCTTTTTAGTACTTGTGGTAGGGAAACGCAATAGCTATAACTTTTATAAGATTAAATGAGGAGGTTTTTTCCTTATGGAGAGTGACTTTACAGGGTGGATGTTCCTTTATTGGGAATTTTAGTTAAAAAGGGGTGGAATTTGGGGCGAGGGGTACACTTGGGCTGAAAACCAAAGGAATATTTTTTATTGATGAATTTAATTAGATATTTTTTGAATCATTAATTTTTAGGGAACAGATGAGCGACAGGAAATATTCGGTAATAGTTTCGGACCTGGGAAATGTAATCCTTCCGTTTGATTATAAGGTTGCGGTAAACAGATTAGAAATGATAGAAAAGGGGCTTGGAGAGAAGTTTTATGATTTTGTGAGAGCAAATTATGATCTGCACAGAAGGAATGAAAAGGGGACAATTCCAACAGAAGAATTTATCGGGATTATGGTTTCGGCATTGGACAATAAAGTAAGTGGGGAGGAGTTCTGCAATATTTACTCGAAAATATTTGTTGTGAATGAAGAGCTGGTTTCAATATTAGCTGAACTGGGGAAAAGATATAAGATGGTCATTTTAAGCAATACGAATAAAATACACCGGGATTACGGTTGGGGGAAATTACCATTCTTAGATCATTTCGAAAAATTGATTCTATCTTACGAGGTACATGCGGCTAAGCCAGAACCAGAAATTTATAAAGCGGTGGAAGCGTATACACAATTGCCATCAGAAGAGCATTTATTTATTGATGATATTTTTGATTATGCGGAAGCGGCGAAAAGGATGGGATGGGATGCAATCCAATTTCTAAATAATGACCAGGTAGTTGAGGAGTTTAGGAAAAGGAATATCTATTAGCAGTAAGTGATGCAGATTAAAGGTTTGTCCTAAATAACTTTTATATTAAAATAAAATATTCATTTTAACTTTAATTAAAATTACGAGGACGAATTAAAATGAGCGGGAAGATCTTTTCAATTCTTTTTACGATATTATTTTTAACAACATTAAATGCCCAGAATTCAAAGGAAGTATCATTTATGAGCAATCAGGATACGGTGCTTGGTTATTTATCTTTGCCTAAAGGGGAAGGAGAACATCCTGCATTAATTTTAGTACATGAATGGTGGGGATTGACGCAATGGATGAAAGACAATGCGGATATGTTTGCAAAAAAAGGTTATGTTGCTTTATGCGTTGATCTTTACAGAGGGAAAGTTACTGACAAGCCGGAAGAAGCCAGTAAGCTGGCACAAGGGTTAAACCAGGAACAGGCAGGTAAAGATGTAATATCCTCGTTTAATTATTTGAAAACATTATCGCAGGTAGATGTAAACAGAATTGGGTGCATAGGATGGTGCATGGGGGGAGGTTATTCACTTCAGGGAGCAATTAATATTCCGGAATTAAAAGCTACGGTAGTTTGTTACGGGAGACTGACAACAGATTCGATGCAGGTAAACAAGATCCAATCGCCTGTCCTTGGAATTTTTGGAGAAGAGGATAAAAATATACCACCTGATGCAGTAAAACAATTTGAGCAGGCAATGAAAACGCAGGGCAAGCATATTAAAGTTTATGAATATCCGAATTCTGCACATGCATTTATGAATCAAAATAACCCGACATACAACAAGGCTACGACAAAAGAAGCGTGGAAAGAAATTTATGCTTTCTTAAGTGACCGTTTGAAAAAATAATTAATTATAAGAGTATTAATTTAATTCTTTTTGAATGAAATTATTTTATTGCCAAACTTAATATTAACGTTCTGACCTGAAGATATTGCTTCGTAGGCGGTTTTAAACTGAATAAATGTTTTAATTGGAATTCCATTTATATTTGTGAGTAAATCCCCGCCTTTAAGTCCAGCTTTATTTACAAGATCGTTATTATCCATTAATAATTTTTCAATCATTGGTTTTTCGTTGATATTACCGATCAGGACTCCATAGCCTACGAGAAGAACTTTATTGTCCATTTTATTAAAATCAGGATGCATAGGGTGTTTTTTAGGGAGATCTTTAGGATCAGCTTTTTTTAGAACAACCGTGATAGTTGATTTGCCCCGTTTAACATGAAGTTTAAAATCCTTACCCACTTTTAATTTTTCATAGGTTTCTTTAAGATCGCTTAATTTTTTTACCGGTTTATCATTTACCATCATAATAATATCATCTTTTTTAAGATCGACATTCTGGTAGCCAGGAAGGCGGTGATTTTCGGGGGCAACGAACTGGACTTTAATTTTGTCCTTATCCATAATAATCATCGCACCGATTTCCTGAAGCTGATATACTTCATCGGAATTGAATTTTATATCCGGTTTTCCCTGTGAATAAGAGGAAGGCAGGAAAAGGAATACAATTACAAACAGGAGCAGACATGTTTTCATTTTAGTTTACCAGGTAATATTATTTTTCTTTCTAAAAATTTACTGTATAAAATTGTATACCTCAAGATAAAAAAGAAAATCATAATAAAAGACGGTGAATGAGGCAAAATCAGTCTTAAGGAAATATCCCTGTTTTTATTTATTTTTAAGTTCAATTAAACCTTAAGAAAATTGTATAAACGAATACTAATAGTAAGGACAGACCGTGTGGGGGATGTTGTGATGATAACACCTATGATACGTGAAATAAAGAAGAAATACCCCGACTGCTTTTTAGCGACTTTGACAAACCCAAATACTGCCAAAATAATGACAAATAATCCTTATGTTGATGAAATATTAATTGATGATTTAAGTAAAAAGACATTCTGGAAAGTGATAAAACAATTAAGGGAACTGCGCTTTACGGATGGTTTACTTGCGATACCAACTGAAAGAGCGGCATACCAGATGATGTTTGCCGGGATTAAAACAAGAGCAGGAGAAGGGCATAAACTTTATGAAATAATATCAGGAATGAGGAGTGTTGACAGACACGGGTATTCTCCATTAAAGCATGAAACAGATTACTGTATGGACACCGCGAGGAAAATAGGGATTAAATCAGACAACATGAGTCTGGAAATTTATGTAACTGATGAGGAAAAGAAAGAAGCAATTGAAATATTGAGCAGATATGGTGTTGAGGAGAATGATTATAAAATTATGATTCATACAGGGAGTCTGGGATCAAGTTCAAATTGGAGCGAGGATAAATATTTAGCACTTATAAAAGAGATGTTAAATCTTGAAATTCCAAAGATGAAAATATTTCTTACTGCGGTAGAGATGTCGGATAGTTTTCTTAAAGATATCAGATTGATAAATGATGACAGGGTGATAGACATATCAGGAAACTGGGGAGACTTAAGGCAGTTTATAAAAGTAATCTCAGTTATGGATATATTTATAAGCAACTCAACCGGTCCTTTACATATTGCAGATGCATTAAATTTAAAATGTTTAGGGATTTATTGTCACAGACCAATGAACAGCGCAAAGTACTGGGGAATAATAAATAAAAGATCGATTAATCTTGAAGTGCCGGGAGAATACTGTGATAGAAACTGCAGTCAGGATAAACAGACGTGCAATTTTGAAAATGGTATAAGAATAGACCAGGTAATTAACGGAATAAAAACATTACTAAATTAGAATGGAATTAAAAGATTTAAACATACCACGCTGTAAAAATTTTACCGGTTATAAACCGTGCTACTCTTACAAGAACTGTCTTGAAAACGGATGCCAGGCAGATATAACGGAAAACCATATAGGGATAAAGATACTAATTATATCACTTGAGGCTTTAGGTGCCGTGTTAAACAATACCGGAATACTTCCCGCAATTAAAAGAAAATTTCCTGAGAGTACGATTTACTGGCTAACTTTGGAAAATGCAGAGAAGTTATTATACAATAATAAAGTTATAGACCGTTTGTTTATATGGAATGAGGAGAGCAGAATGATCCTCAGGAACATAGAATTTGAATATGTAATGAATTCTGACAAATCCGATTATGCCTGTGCATTTGCAAATGAAATAAATGCAAAGACAAAACTCGGATTCAGGTTAAATGCTGATGGAAAGATAATTCCAGCTAACAAGGGAGCAATTTACAGTTACATAATTGGGAATGATGATCAGCTTAAGTTCAGGGACAACAAACGAACAGGATTAGATATTCTTCACGAAGCATTCAAACTCGAATATTGTAAAGATGAATATTTGTTTGAGTTTGATGATGAAGAAAAATTGTTTATGGAAAAGTATAAACAGGAAATAAAATATGACCCTACAAAGAAATATATTGGATTAAATACGGGATGTTCCCAGTTATTTCCAAACAAGAAGATGACAATAAAGCAGCATGTAGAATTAATAAATGAACTTGGTAAAGATGAGGATAAAGTAATTGTGCTTCTGGGCGGAAGGGAAGATTCCGTAAGGAACGAACAAATACTGGAATTAGTGAATAAGAACGTGAAGCACAAAGTAATATCGACTCCTACGACATTAGGTTTAAGGCGGGGCGCCTGTTTTATGGATATTTGCGACCTTGTTATTACAGGGGATAGTTTAGGAATGCACATGGCAATTGCATTAAAGAAATATGTTATTGTATGGTTCGGATTATCATGCGAAGCTGAAATTGAACTGTATGGAAGAGGAGAAAAACTAATTCCCGAAGGACTTGAATGTTCCCCGTGCTGGAAAAAAGTATGTCCATATAATCTTGAGTGCATTGATATCATAGACCTTAATAAGATTACAACTCTTACAAGGGAATTTAAGAAAGGGTAAGTTTAAGATATACATTAACAATAGCCTGCATTTTAAAGAGGTATGACCTAATCGGAATCAGTTTACCAACCCGGCCAGGGTTTAGTGAACAACATACAGGCCAGATTGGGAAACTAATTGCACGATATATGGAAGAAGAGAAAATTATGGCTTGGGCGCAAGTCCTAATCTAATAAAATTACCTATAGATAGAATTATTTTACCAACCAGAGGTATTCGCCATAGCCATCTTTTTCCATATCTTCTTTAGGAATAAACTTTAGAGAAGCAGAATTTATACAATAGCGGAGATGGGTTGGACCAGGGCCATCATTAAAAACATGACCAAGATGGGAATTTGCGAATCTGCTTCGAGTTTCAACCCTTGTCATCCCCGCGGAATTATCAGTATCTTTTTCAATATACCTTGTATCTATAGGCTTAGAGAAGCTTGGCCAACCGCATCCAGAATCAAATTTATCAGTTGAACTGAAGAGAGGTTCGCCGGAGACAACGTCGACATAAATTCCAACTTTATGGTTATTCCAGTACTCATTCCGGAAAGGAGTTTCAGTAGCATTCTTTTGAGTGACATCATACTGAAGCGGAGTAAGCTTAGTTTCAGATTTATCCTCAGCGGCTTTTTTGTATTTTTCAAGATTAGTGTCGCCCCAAAGTCCCATTATAAAATTATCCCTTCCAGAGCCTTTTCTATAGCTATAATACCGTTCGGGGCTTTTCTTATAGAAATGCTGATGGTATTCCTCAGCGGGATAGAAATCAGTCAACTTTACAATTCTAGTAACGATTGGTTTAGAGAATATTCCTGATTTATTGAGACGTTCTTTAGATTGCTCAGCGATATTTTTCTGAGTATCATCGACATAGAAGATTCCCGATGTATACTGAGTGCCCCTGTCAAAGAAAGAGCCGCCATCATCTGTAGGGTCAAACTGTTTCCAGAAAATATCGAGCAGTTCAGAATAGCTGACGACATTAGGATCAAAAATAATTTCAACGGCTTCAACATGACCTGTAGTTCCAGAGCAAACCTGCTCATATGTAGGATTTTGTACATGTCCACCTGTATATCCTGAGATTACATCTTTAACACCATCGATCTTTTCAAAGGGGGCGTCGATACACCAGAAGCATCCTCCGGCAAAGACTGCTTTTTCCATTCCTTTTTCCATTTGGGAGTTTGCCATTGCTTTGTTAACCTCCAAGTTTTTTTCACATCCAATTAAAATAATAAAGCTTAAAAGGGCTATAAGAAGCTGCAATTTCATTTTTTCCTCCGATCATTCATTTTTACTGAGGTATAGATACTCAGTAAATGTCACAGAAATATCACAAAAGAATAACAATAAATAAACGCAGAAATTTTTAAGATGTTATGTGGGGGAACTCACAGGAATAGAAATGAAGAAAGAAGTACCCTTGGAGGGTTCACTTTTAACAGTGATTTCAAAATTATGGATATCGAGAATTCTTTTGACTATTGAGAGACCCAGTCCGCTGCCCATATGTTTATCATATGAAATCCTATTGACCTGGTAGTAGCGATCGAAGACGAAGGGAATTTCTTCAAGGCTCATTCCCAGACCGGTATCAGAAATATTTACATAGAGGACATGTTGATATTTTCGTTTAAAAATAATTTTAACTTCTCCGTCAGCGGGAGTGAATTTAAAGGCATTCTCCAGCAGGTTCTGGAAAACTTTTTCCATCATGCCGATATCTGCATTTATAAAGGGAAGATTTTCTGCTACATCAAGGGTAAATTTGATATTCTTCTTTTGAGCGACAATTAGATTTTTTTGATATATATCCTGAAGAAGTTCCGCGAGTGAAAGCATTTCCTTATGAGGTTCAGTTTCTTTAGTTTCAAGTTTGGATAGTTCGAACAATTCCTCAACAAGTTTAAGGAGGTGGTCAGAATTTTTTAATATAGTTTCGAGGTATTCTTTCCGTTCCTGAGAAGTAAGAGTTGGTTCTTTTAAAATAATGGTTTCAACATAACCCCTAATGATAGACAGAGGAGTTCTCAGATCGTGCGAAACATTAGCGACCAGAACTCTCCTCAGTTCATCCATTCTTCTTAATTCTTTAATATTGCCGACAATAGTTTCTGCCATAGCATTAAAGGAATCCGCAAATTCTTTTAATTCCCCTTTACTCTTCAATTCAATTCGTGCATTCAGGTTCCCTTTCTGAAAATCATGGATTACTTTTATAATTTTCCGAATATTCCTTACAATAAAACCTATAGCAATGAACCCGATTAAAGCTGCTGCAACAAGGGCTATGAGCATGGTTTTTATTCCAAGCCTCAGGATATAGCTTCCAAAAACGAGGCGTGATGCATTTTCATATTCCTGACCGCCGAGGATTACATAAATGTATCCTTTGAATTTACCCTTATCAAAAACCTGTGCAGCGGAGAAGGGTTTTTTATCATCGGGGCTTTTAGGATCAATTCCTATTATAAAGGATTCTTCGTTGGAGGAAATAAATTCCTTGACCGGACCAAGTGGTACAGTTTTTATATTGACTACATGGTTGGGGGCATAATAAGTAAGGATAACGCCATTAGTATCGAGAAGATAAACTTCAATACTTGGATTTATTACCATAACATTATGGAATACATTTTTGATGACGCCTGTATTTACAGAGTCGCCAGAAAAGCACTTATTATCAGAGGCAATATGGGAAGCAATATTGAGATCAAGTTTTTGTCTTGTCTCCTGGTAATAGAGTTCGGCAGTATTAACAGAAACAATAATATAAACTGTGGAGATTGCCAGGAGTACCAGCAGGAACACAAAAGCGATCCTATAAAACAATGTGTTAAATAAGTTGGTCATTGAATCTGTATCCCGAGCCCCAGCTCGTTAAAATAAATTGAGGGTCACTGACATCCTTTTCAATTTTGCT
>JARLHD010000054.1 GCA_031292435.1 Ignavibacteriaceae bacterium | reverse complement strand
CTGGTAGCCCTCTCGCAGTGAAATTTATTATCCCTCCTCCCCCCGCAAATTATTCCTCTTCAATTTCTTAGTCCCTCACATAAATTCCATCTCCTGCTTCCCATCTCATCTAAATAAATGTCTCTCCGATTCCCCAACTTCTCACAACCCCTACCTTTTCCCTTAATCTTCTCCCTGCAATAAATCCCTCTTATATCTCCCTTGTCCTCTATATAAAACATACCTCCGCACCCTAACTCCCCACAAAATATCCCTTTTCAGCGTTTCTTTTCCTCGACTTATGTTAATTCAAAGCCCCCGTCCCCATTCCATCCACGGCTCATCCCCCTTAGATCATATAGAAATATCCGTAAAAATCAGTGAATATCCGTAAAAATCCGTGGAATTATATCTTGGTTGGGTTAAAAAGGTATGCGCATGCTCTAAAGTAGAGAATAAGAAGTATAGTAAAATTTTACTTATTTGTCAAGTCTTTTCTTAAAATTATTAAAATAATTCAAAATATATTTTTTCAGGATTAATCAATAATGTCAACCAATTCTCTTTACAGATATTAATTTCCTCTCACTCCAATTCTATATATTTTTTATTTAATTTAAGATATGATAAATCTGCCAATTCCACAGGTCCCCTTAGCTGAACGAGTCCGCCCTCATTCCCTCGATGACTTCAAAGGACAGGATTCCCTCCTAGGCAAAGGCAAACCCCTTAGGAATATGATAGAAAATGATATCGTTAGCTCATTTATCATGTGGGGCCCCCCGGGCACTGGCAAAACTACAATTGCAAGAATAATAGCAGGACAAACAGGCTTTGAATTCCACCAGCTCAATGCCGTTTCTTCAGGCGTAAAGGACATTCGTAGCATTATCGAAATCGCTGTTCAGAATAAATCATTAAATAAAAGAACTATCCTTTTCATAGATGAAATTCACCGCTTCAACAAAGCCCAACAGGACGCTCTCCTTAACTCAGTGGAGTCAGGTCTGTTAACCCTTATCGGAGCAACAACAGAAAATCCCTCTTTCGAAGTTATCCCCGCTCTTCGCTCAAGAGCCCGCATATACATATTAGAAGGTTTGTCTAAAAAAGAACTTGAGGATATCCTGTACTCTGCCATAAGTAAAGATGAATTCCTCTCCTCTCTTAAAATTAAAAATATCGATATCGAATTTCTCATCTACCTCTCCGGTGGCGATGCGCGTTCCCTGCTAAGTATCTTCGAAGCCGCCGTCATTCAGGAATTAAATTCCGACGAAATAACTATTTCAAAGGAAGTTCTAGAAAACATCGTCCAGAAGAAAAACATTCTGTATGATAAATCCGGCGAAGAACATTACAACGTTATTTCCGCCTTTATAAAAAGTGTCCGCGGAAGCGATCCCGATGCTGCCCTTTACTGGCTTGTTAGAATGCTCGAAGGGGGAGAAGATCCCTTATTCATCGCCCGTCGGTTAATTATCCTTGCATCCGAAGACATCGGAAACGCTTCGCCAAATGGACTCGTCCTCGCCGAAGCCGCCTTCAGTGCAGTTGATAAAATCGGTATGCCCGAAGCAAGAATAATCCTCGCGCAATGCACAACCTACCTTGCCTCATCCCCTAAAAGCAACGCATCTTATATGGGTTTGGAAAATGCCTATGCAGATGTTAGGAACTTCCCCCTCTATGGCGTTCCTATCCACCTTAGGAATGCTCCAACAAAACTCATGAAAGAAATAGGCTATGGGCAGGATTATAAATATCCCCACGATTATGAAAATCATTTCCTCCTCGAAAATTATTTCCCCGTCGAAATGAAAGAAAAACAATATTATCACCCGACCGATAACGGTCAGGAAAAATCAATCAAAGAAAGACTTAAACAACTCTGGAAGAATAGAAAAAAATACTGATCAGCCCCTTCATATTAACTCCCTGTAATAATATAATCCCCCTTATCTCAGATTCTGCTGAATATCTTCCCCGGCAGCTGTTTCACCAGCCCCTTAAACTCCAAAGATAAAAGATGTACCAGGCATTCCGATGTCGAAAGTTCTGTCAAGGCAGCTATGTTATCTATCTGAAGCGGCTCCCCGTCCAGTGAGTTCAGTATCTTCTCCTCAAATAAATTAAGCTCAACAGTCGGCTTAGGTATATTCTTTCCTATAACTGGTTTTAATTTAAGCTCCAATTCAACAAGTATATCTTCCGCCGTCCGGACAAGCTTTGCCTCCCCCTTCTGTATAAGTATATTTGTTCCTTCCGATTGCCTTACTCCAAGATTCCCCGGTATCGCAAATACTTCCCGGTTCTGATCCAATGCAAATGCAGCAGTCTGCATCGCCCCTCCTGATAATGCCGTCTCCACAACAAGGCACCCAAGTGAAAGCCCCGATATTATCCTGTTCCTCTTCGGAAAATTCTGCGCATCAGGACTCGTACCTAATGGGTATTCGGATATTATAGCTCCGCGCCCCGCTATTTCATTAAATAACTTCTTATTTTCAGGTGGATAAATAACATCTAACCCGGAACCGATTACCGCAATTGTTCTGCTCCCGCTCTTTAATGCTGCTTTGTGTGCTATGGAATCTATCCCTCTCGCCAGCCCGCTTACTATCGTTATATTCTGCCGCGCAAGGTCTACCACAATTCTTTCACATTGAACTATACCGTAATTTGTAGGTATCCTTGTCCCCACTACCGATATAGGATAATTATCCTGCTCCGTAATTTCACCCATTATATATAACATCAGCGGCGGATCATATATCTTTTTAAGCAGTGTGGGATACGAACTGTCCCAGACTGTCACTATCCTTGCCCCCAGCTTGGCAAGTTTGCCTAATTCTGCTTCTAATGTTTTATTAATTTCTTCTCTGGAGGTCTTCGATTGGATTATCCTTCTCGCAAGGTTTGTACTTATCCCTTCTACTAAGGTCAAAGTTTTATAATCGGAGGATAATATATTGGTGAGAGACCTGAATTGTTTAAGCAGGTTTCGTATTTTACCTGGACCTATACCTTCTACCGAAAGTAAAAGCCGTAGGTTTGCTAGATCATTAAAAGATAATTTAGTCAATTAAAATAATGTATTATGCTAAATCGATCTGATCCACGTTTGCTACTATTATCGAATGTACTGGTGCTTTTCTATGCCCTAAAATCTGAACCACCGCAGCCCCTTCCTGCGTTACTATTACCGTATCCCCAATACCTGACCCAAGCAGGTCTATTGCAATTATGTCTTTCTCCCCTAAGTAATTACCTTCTAAATCAATCGGATGAACTAATAAAAGCTTATGTCCTTTAAGGTTTTCGTTCTTCTGTGTGGAAACTATATTCCCCTTAACTTTTGCCAGAAGCAATTCCTTCCCCCTCGGACTTATTTCCCTTGTCTTTCTTTTTGTAAAGTATTGCCGCAGGTATTATAAGTATATAAACAATTAATAAAATAATAGGAGAAATTACAATGGCAGGGGTGCTGTTCCAGGGATCGATACTCATTACATAATATCCTATAATAAGAAATACCGCTCCTGTTAATAGAATTAAATAATTCTCTTTTTTCCAATATATCGAGAATGGAGAAGCCAGCGCTTTTTTTATACTGCGTAATGGTTTCTTCTTTACTGTCTTTGCCATCAATAACTCCAAAATGAAAAATATTAAAGCCCAGTAATTGAGATTACTGGGCCGACTCGTTATCATCAAAGGGCAGGGGAGTACCCGTTTGAAAGAGTCATATTAAAAATATAACCCTGACATCCATTTGTCAAGATTTATTATTTTCTTTTACCGAAGGAAGGTTTATCTGATATACTATCTTTCTGATGGTATCAAATTGTAAATAAGGATAATTTTCCCTTATTGCATCGATAGCATCACCGGCACTTACTTTACTCGACCTCAATTGCTTGAATGTCTTTCTTATTTGGAAATCTCTAACTGACTTTTCATCAATGAGTCCATGTGTACTTAATAATTCATAGATGTCATCGCTGATCAATTCGGATAAGGGATTATCCATCTTTGCTTTTATCTCTTTCATCGCATCACTCCTATTAATTGTTCTCTCTAAACTTTACTTATAGTATCAAATTCTACCCTATATACGAACTCCTTATAAAAAAGTTTCAATTAATTAAAAAATCCGATTAGAGATGTATATCCCTAAATCGGCATAAAAATGCTACAATACACAATCAGAACTAAAAATTCATGCCTTGTAGCAAATCAACTCGATATATTATTACCTTTTTTCTTACAAAAATAATAAATATTAGACAAATGTCAATAAGAATTCTCAACTTAAACTTGCAGCATAAACAATGTTCCCCCTTAAATATTTCAACATTTCTCTGCTATTATATTCAAATGTCCTCTTACTTAATGGATAAAATATAACATAGGTTCAAATATTTAAATCATAACAATTTATCCTATATTTGATAGATAATTTGTGTAAATTTTATGTCTCAAAATTAACAGAAACTTATATGGCTGAATACAAACAGATAGATTTATTGGATTATTTGATTTTCCTTAATAATTGGAAAATGAAATTAATTATTATCTTTTTAACTGTTTTTGTTGTTTCCTATGTTGCAATTTATCTGTTTATTCCGGAAAAATTTGATGCGCAGGCAGTTATTATTCCTTCTGAGTCACAGGGAGTAAGTGGTATCGCTTCACTTATTAAAAATTTCTCCGGATTACCCTTAAATATGTCAGGTATGGGTAAAACTTCAGGTGTAAGCCTTTATAATACTATAGTTTTAAGCAGAACAAACCTTGAAAAAATAATAAATAAATTCGACCTGTATAAAGAATATAATCTTCATAGTCAGGAAAAAACATTAAAAGAATTGGTCCAAAATATAAGTACTAATGATGAATCTGAATCCGGATCTTATTCTATAAGAGTACGGGCTAGTTCTCCCCAAAAAGCTGCCGATATGACAAATTATATTATTGACCAGCTGAATAATACCTTAATAGAATTAAATGTTCAGAAGTCCCGTGATAACCGCATTTTTATTGAAAAAAGGTATGAAGAGATAAAGCAAACCTTAGCATCATCAGAAGATTCCTTGAAATTATTTGAACAAAAATCTAAATTCTATTCTGCTACAGACCAAACAAAAGCTATGATTGATACTTATTCAAAACTTGAATCTGATCTGGCTGTCAAACAATTAGAATTATCAATATTTCAAAAGATATATGGAACTGATGCTCCTATTACAAAGAATGCTCAAATATCATATAATGAATATGCTTCACAAATGAAATCATTGAAAAATAATAATTCAGGCGATAATCTGCTCTTACCTATTAACTCTTTACCTGATAATGCTATGGCTTATCTCAGATTAGTTCGGGATATTAAAATGAATAATACTATGCTTGAGTTTATTGTTCCATTATTGGAAGAAGCTAAGTTTGATGAAGAAAAAAATATCCCCGTTCTTCAGGTTATCGATAGAGCAGTCCCTCCCGAAAAGAAATCATACCCGCAAAGAGTCTTAATATCTTTGCTGATTGCATTCTTTACCTCACTATTGATTTTTGTAATAGCTTCAATAAATGAAGTAGTAAAAAATTCCACGAACGAGAAAATTATCTACCTGCGAAAAGAGTTGTTCAAATTCAGAAAGGTATAATTTCAAGTTGATGAACGGATCAATAAATAAGATCAGGCTGTCTGAAGTAATCGCTGTTATTCTTATTATCCCTTTGGTTATTTGTATCTCCCTGCTGCTTATAAGTACTTTTCATTTTAAGGTGGTTGCAACTATATTTGTAATACTATCACCATTACTGATCCTACTAGTAATGAATTATAGGGTAATGTATGGGATTCTGATTGCAAGTCTCTTTTTCCCTATGGTAGTAGAATTTTATGCTTCGGTTTATTTCTCTTATTTATTATTAGCTTCCTTCCTATTAACTCATCGACGGATAAATCTATCTGAATTTTCAAATCCGATGAATATTCCCTTTATCGTCTATTTAATAAGCATACTTGGTTCTTATATATTTTCCCAGAGATTGGACATGAGCTTGTACAAGTCCTTAAATCTCATAGCTTTTTTTACAATATTTTATTCTACACTGATTTTTGTCAATAATTACGATAGACTAAAAACCTATATCTATTTATTTATATTTTTAGCTATTATAAATGGAATTAGTATTATTGCCGGGGGATTGGGTGGGAGAAGATCTTTTGGCTTTGCTGGAATTATGTTTGTGGATTATGCAGGCATAGGTTTATCCCAGCTCGCAGTCCTTTCCTTACTTGCAGATAAAAAGAAAAAACTATTGCTGATTCCTGTAGTGATTATAATGGGTGTTGCAATGATCTTAACTCAAACCAGGGGGGTATGGCTGGCTACCGGGATTTGTATAACTCTTCTATTTATATTCGTTTTCTTTCAATATAAAAAATTCGCTGTAAACAGGACTCATCTTATCTTAATATTCTCATTCCTCGTCCTTTCTTTTGCATTTTTCTCTATCTATACATTTTCCGTAAATAAAAGTTTATCTTCACGAAAAATAACTGATACTGAACAAAATATTGAGAATGTTGATGTCCAGAGTTCTCTTATTACTAGATTATTAATTTGGGATACAGCTCTGAATGCGTTTAAAAGATATCCTGTCACCGGTACGGGAATATATACTTTCCCATATGTCTCGCAAAATTATTATAATTTCCCGACGTTATTATACAACCGGTATGTTAAAACATTAACTCCTCACGAAACCTTTTTTGCTACACTTACAGAGACCGGGGTTATAGGATTTGCAGGTTTCATATACCTGATTTTCAATATGATTCGGTTAAATAACCGGAATCTAAAGTATGCATTGACAAGGGAGCAGAAAAAATATTCTCTGCTTTTAATGTTTTCCTCAGTATATATCATTCTTTCGATGATAATAACGGATGCATGGTTATGGGGTCATGGCTTGGTTTTATGGAGTATAATTCTGGGTTTTTCAGCTGCTAACAATAGAATTATATCAAAACAGAATACAGTAATTAAACTGAACTAGTATTTTATTGAATCTGACTTCAGAAGGTTAGAATCTATAAAAGCAGATTAGTTTAATTTAGTTTTTATAAATAAAAAAGAATGAATTAATCTGATTATAAATGCGTAAAACTTTCTATATCAATTCTATTTCTGGGGCAGCTCAATTCATTATTGCAACTGTCTTTATCTTTTTTATTCTCCCCGTCTTTATAAATAAGCTCGGTATTGAGTTATATGGCGTTTTCTCTTTAATTCTATTAATAGGGAATCTGAATACTTTTATAAATCTTGGATTAAATGCTGTTTTGATTAAATATTTGGCTGAGCAGGGCAAATGTGTTGAATCAGATCATGATATCCTTGTCGCATATTTAATTCTTCTGGTATTCCTTATCCCGTTGACTTTGTTATGTCTGTATTTTAATGAATTTATTCTTATTACAATTCTGAAAATTCCATTAAAGTATTTCAATTCCGATACTGTGATTTTATATAAATTAGTATTAATCGCTAATGTACCCATATTTATAGGGCAAATATCCACAGCTATTTTGGATGCACAACAGAAAATTTATATAACAAACATTCTTCAGACTGTTTACAATTTTCTGTATTGGGGCCTACTCCTTCTTTCAATTACTCTTTTTAATGATCTGAAAATGATTGGATGGGGCTTTCTCTTTGCATCAATGATTTGGTTTATGTCAGTAACTGTTATTTCGTTAAAAAGTTGGGGTAGATTAAAATTTGCTGGTTTTAGTAAAGCTCTTAAACCACATGTCAAAAAACAGCTCTCATATAGTCTTAAACTTTATCTTACTGGTGTAATCAATTTCTTTTATGAACCATTTTCTAAAATATTATTATCGCATTTTGTAGGAGTCGGAGCCGTAGGTATTCTTGATATAAGTTTAAGAGTAAAGAATCAGGTTTGGAATTTAATATTACGCTTCTTATACCCGATCTTCCCATTCCTTGCTCAACTAACTGATATCGATAAGATCAAAGCCTTTATCAATGATGTTGAACAAAAAATAGCATTCCTTTTAATACCAATTCTTTGCACTGTTATTTTCTGCACTAAACCCTTTATCGAATTATGGCTGAAACGGGATGTGGAATTTATTTCAACCAGTATAATATTTATTACTTCAGCATATTTGGGAACTCTGTTGGTGGTTCCAATTTACCAATATCTTCAGGCTAAGGGGCATCCTGGAAAAACTGTAGTGACACAGATTTCTAATGTCCTTGTGAATGGAATTGTTTTTCTTAGCTTTTATAAATTACTTGGTTACTATGCCATAATACTCAGTAATTCAGTAGCTATTTTAGTTTCAGTAGTAATATGCCTCTATTTCCAGCATATATTATTAAATAGTCTGATCTTCAATAATATTTCCCAGTTGATAAAGTATTTAACAATAATGGTGTCTATGCTAATAGCAGGAATATTTGTTAATAACCTCATAACAGGCACTTTGATAAAGCTTTTATTCTTCCCGGTTTTCTTTACTCTGTTGTCGGTTCTGTTATTCAGATTATTTAAAATATTTAATAAAAATGATGTCAATAAGTATATTGGTGATAATTATTTACAAAAACTCATTTCCCGAATATTAATAATAAACTAATGAATCCATTAGTATCAGTAATAATATCAACTTATAATTCTGAATTTTTCATCAAAGGAAAGATTGAAGATCTTCTTAATCAATCAATTTTTGAAAAGCTTGAGATAATCATAATAAATAGTGGCTCTGAACAAAAAGAAGACGAAATAATTACTCCCTACACTGAGAAATATAAAAATATTATATCTATCAGGACTAAGGACAGGGAAACCATATATAAGGCATGGAATAGAGGTATTAGAATTGCTCATGGGAAATATATTACTAATTCCAATACCGATGATCGGTTGAGATATGATGCGCTTGAAATTCTATCTTCAGTCTTGGAATCAAATAGTGAAATCGGAATGGTATATGCTGATCAGTATGTTACTTCTGTTCCGAACGAAAGTTATTCTGCAAAAACAAAACATAAGGTACTCAAACACTTAAACTATTCTAAAATATTGTTGTTATCAGAGTATCTTGCTGGTCCTCAGTCAATGTGGCAATCTAAAATCCATTTCCGCGATAATATATGGTTCAACGAAGAATATGAAGTGGCGGGAGATTATGATTTCGTTTTGCAGGTATCTGAAAAATATATACTTAAAAGAGTTCCTGGAATATTGGGAAGCTATTACAAATCAAATAATAATTCTAATAAAGAATATCAGGATATTGAGAGTACCGTTAAGGAAGTTTCTGAGATCCAATTAAAATATATTAGAAGATATATTACCCTATTATCTTTTAATAAATTAAAATCATTATCATTTTTAATTCGCATAGTATATTCCCTTCCATCAGTTGTTCTGCGCAGCTTTCGGTTAGTTCTGCGTAAACTAAACTCCAGATTCCAGATTCCTTCTTTGATTACTTGGATCGTAATCGGCTCAGTTATTGAAGAAAATAAAGGCAGTATTGGGAATGCGATAAAATATTGTAAGAGATATTCTGGGAAATCTAATTATTTGCTGACAAATCAATACGAACATCTACTAAAGCTATGAATAACAAAATTGGTTTAGGTGTTATAACGTGTAATAGACAGCAATTATTTGAGAAATGTATTATGTCCTTGCCTCAACTTAATTCAATGATTGTTATTAATGATGGACTTCCATATGCTGATTCTGCATATTCAGGTTTTCATGGAGAAATCATTCAGCATAAAAAAAACAAAGGCGTCGGTATTTCTAAGAATGAAGCATTAACTTATCTTTTAAAAAAGGATTGCGACTATATCTTTTTGATGGAAGATGACATAATTATTAAAGATCCTATTGTCTTTGATAAGTATATAGCGGCTTCAATTGTTACTGGGTTGAAACATCTAAATTTTGCTTACCATGGACCGGCTAACAAGGATGCAAATGGTGCACCAAAACCAAGAAAGGTAGTAAATTATGGCGGCGAAATAAATATAAGCCTGAACTCGCATTTAGCCGGTGCTTTTTCATTTTACACTTCGGAATTATTAAGGCATGTAGGGCTATTGGATCCCTTTTATAAAAATGCATATGAACATCTTGATCATACATTGCAAATTATCAATTGTGGCTATAATCCGCCGTTTAGATGGTTCCCTGACCTTGCTGAAAGTTATCTATATCTCTCAGACCAGGATCCATTTCTGCAAAACAGTATTATAAGACAAAACTTACTATTTTTCAGGATTCGGTATAAATACTATAGTTGGCATTTTAAGAAAAAAAATGGATCTATAGTTGAAAATATTCCTGATTCGAACGAAGACAACGTATTGAATAAATTGGATGAGATTAGAATTAAATATGGTCAAAAAAATTAATACTATTCATTTATTATATTAAAAATATATGAATCAACCTAGAGTGATTATTATTCTTTTAAATTACAATAGACCAATAGATACGTTAGAATGTATTAATTCATTAAAAAAACTGACCTATCAGAATTTCATGATAATATTAATTGATAATAAATCCACTGATAATTCTGATAGCATCTTTAATAAAGAGTTTTCTTTCAAAAAGGAAGAACCATGCCAAGACTCTCCTGAGATTATATACTTTTCTACCGAAAAAAATCTGGGTTACACAGGCGGTACTAATTATGGTATCCAAAAAGCAATGGAAATAAATCCGGAATACATTTTGATTTTAAATAATGATACAATTACAGAGCCTGATTTTTTGGATTGTATGGTCAATGAAATGCAAAATCATAAAAAAGCAGTTGCATCATGTGGATTAATTCTTGCAGAACATGATAGAAAAACCATATGGTATGCAGGAGGTACATTAAATCACCTCAGGGGGTTAGCTGTTCATTCCCTGAAAGGTCAGTCAAGAGACCTAATTACTGATGTCAACAGTCGATATGTTGATTTTATAACTGGCTGCATGATATTATTCCGTTCCGAGGCTTTAAAAGTAATCGGGTTGGAAGACGAAAGATATTTCATGTATCTTGATGACATTGAACTTTCTAGCAGGGCAAAGACAATGGGACTCAGTTTATTGTTTATTCCCAAAGCAGTCATTTACCATAAAATTCTGGGGGAAACTGAAAGCCCTTTCAAATTATATTATTCCGTACGAAACAGGCTTTTATTAATTAGCCAGATGAATAAAGGATTGTTAAGAATAATTTCAACCGCTTATTTTATAACTGTAATTGCTCTAAAGCTAATCTATTGGAAATTGTTCAATAAAAATTTTTATAAAGCAGCCCGGATAGGGATCAGAGATTATTACAATAAAAACTTCTACAAGGGTAATGGGATGGAGTTTATTAGCTATTATGAGACTTAAGTTTGAGTAACCCACTTGTTTATGCAGTAATATTAAACTATAACGGATTTGATGATTGTAGGAAATGTATTAATTCGTTGAAAAAAATATCCTACGATAATCTTAAAATTGTCGTTGTTGATAATGCTTCTACAGATTTCAGCATAAGCGAATTAAAAAAAACTTTTCCATGGCTGGAAATAATTGTTTCAACACATAATGGGGGTTATGCTGCCGGAATGAATATAGGGGCTGTATTTGCGTTAAAAAACAATGCGCAATATATTCTGCTCATGAACAATGATATTATAGTAACTGAAAATTTTCTTGAACCAATGTTAAGAACGTTTAATGCAGATAATAAAATCGGTATTGTATCTCCAAAAGTTGGCTATACTGATAAGAAAGAAATAATATATTGTGCTGGCGGAAGAATAGATAAAATTTTATGTGGAGGGGTTTCTGGGTATAAAGGTAAAGAGTTTTCGAAATATGGAAATGAAAACAGGGAAATTACCTTAGCAGAAGGATGCTGTATGTTGATTAAAAGTGAAGTATTTCAAACTATTGGATTTATGAATGAAAAATATTTTATGTATTTCGAAGATGTGGATTTTTCTCTGCGCGTAAGAGAAAAGTACAAATTATTTTATAGTTGTGAATCAATCATTTATCATACTAGTGGGGCTGGAAAAACTTGGGAAGAGTTTGGACCAAATTATAATTATTATTACACTAGAAACAGGTTGTTATTATTTAAGGAAAGTAAGTGGCCATTCAGAATTTATGTGATTATCTTTTCAACTTTAAATGTTATGGCTAAATCCATATTCCTGGTCAAAGGAATAATTTATAATAAAGAAAAAAGAAATACCACGATCAAATCTTTTAGAGAATTATGGAGAGGTTATATTGATGGCCTAATGATTTATTATACCATAAATAATTAACTGTGTTATTTTTAGTTTTATGTTTTAATAACTCCCTAAAAAAGCCTAATTTGCTTCTATATTTTTACATATGCTTTAGATGTTAACAAATATTCTTTTTTGGTCAATAGTTTTAATTCTTGTACATAATTATTTTATCTATCCCGTGGTGATTTTCTTTATATCTCACTTTTTTAAGGGAAATAATAATCTAACTGATCATAATTACAGCATCTCCATCATAATTTCAGCGTTCAATGAAGAGAAAGTTATAAGAGATCGAATCATAAATATCTCTAATCTTATTTACGATTTTAATAACCTTGAGGTACTTATAGGTTCAGATGGCTCAACTGACAAAACAAATAGTATCCTTATTGACATGCAGAATAAATATCCATGGTTATCTGTAAATTTATTTGCTTCAAGAAGGGGAAAGGTTTCTGTTATTAATGACCTACTTGCAAAATCAAAAAATGAAATAATTGTATTTACAGATGCAAATACGATTTTTGATGCAAATTCATTAAAGAACTTGATCAGACAATTCGGGGATAAGAAGATAGGAGGGGTTTGCGGGAGATTAGTTTTATCAGAACCTAAAACCAAACTAAATGAGAGTGTTGAAGAAAAAAGTTATTGGGAATATGAAACTTTTATAAAAAAATATGAGGGTAGGTGTGGCGTTTTAATAGGAGCAAATGGTGGAATATTTGCAATTAGAAGAATTCTTTTCAAACCATTACCTGATATAAAACCCATTACTGATGATATTTTCATTACTCTAATGATCCATCAGCAGAAATATAAATTTTCATATGAATATGATGCTTTTGGGTTAGAGGATGTTGGGTATGAAATAATTCACGAATTTAACAGAAAAACAAGGTTTTCATCAACAAATTTCGAAACGATGTTTCACTTTAAAGATTTATTATTAAATAGAAACTTATTGTTATCCTATGCTTTCTGGTCTCATAAAATATTACGATGGATGACCCCTATTTTCTTGTTAATTATTTTTTTCTTAAATATAATTCTATGGAATGGATTTATTTTCCAAATGTTTCTTTTTGCTCAAATTGTATTTTATTCACTTTCTTTTATAGGATTTATAAAAAGAAAAGCTATAGTCAAAAATAAGATTTTCACAATTCCATTCTATTTCTCAATGACAAATTTGGCTATGTTAATAGGGATGATAAACTTTATTCTTAAAAAACAAACGCCATTCTGGCAGCCAATTCCGCGATAAGATGGATAAAAAAACTTTTAAAGTAATAATTTTAATCTCGGATTTTCTTTTCATAAATCTTTCTTTCCTTATTTATTTCATCCTCAGGATCAAAACCGGCTGGTTTGATATCCTTATCCTTCCGGAATTCTTAATCCCAATGCTGGTTTTATTCATCTATTGGCTTGTCATATTTACCTTTGTTGGTATGTACAGGACGTGGTTTGCATCCTCCCGCTTCGATGAACTTACTACATTATTTAAATCAACTTTTGTAGGAATATTTATCCTCTTCTTCCTCATCTTTCTTGATGATTTTTATCATGGCGTCGATTCTAAATCAAGAATACTGATTTTTATCTATTGGGGAGTTTTCTTGTTTTTTGTCGGAGGCGGTAGGCTTTTTATAAGAAGTTTACAACGCAGCCTCATAATCAAAGGAATAGGAAGAAGAAATGTTATTATTGTTGGTTTTAATACCATCGCCCATGAAATTCATGACCAGATTAGTAAACACAGAGCCCTTGGTCTTGATGCTGCAGCTTATGCCTCTGTCTACCCCAATGATTTAGATAAATCATATAAAGGAGTTAAAGTTATTGGGGTAATCAGTGACTTGACCTCAATGATTGATACTTACAACGCAAAGGAGGTTATCATCGCTTTAGATAAAGATAATCACGACCTCCTGGTGGACGTTATCTCGGAATGTGATTCAAAAAAAGTCGGGTTGAAAATTGTCCCTGATTTATATGAAATATTAAGCGGTCAGGCGAGAACTTCACAAATCTATGGTGTCCCCTTAATTGACATTATGCCACAGTTGATGCCTGAATGGGAAAAAAAATTAAAAAGAATTATAGATGTTCTAGTTTCCCTTTTTATTTTATTAATTTCATTCCCAGTTTCATTACTTACAATCTTTGCTATTAAGATCGAAAGTCCTGGATCTGCTTTTTTCAAGCAGGAAAGATGCGGTATTGAAGGATCGGTATTTAGAATGATAAAATTTCGATCAATGTGCCAGGATGCGGAAAAACAATCAGGGCCCGTATGGAGTAGTAAGAATGATCCGAGAATTACACATATCGGAAAAATTATCCGAAAAGTGCGAATTGATGAAATTCCACAAATGGTAAATGTATTGAGGGGCGAAATGAGCCTGGTCGGCCCCCGCCCGGAAAGACCTTATTTTGTTGAAATGCTTTCAAAAGAGATCCCCTATTACAAAAGGAGATTAAAAGTAAGGCCCGGAATCACTGGTTGGGCTCAGGTTAAACATAAATATGACGAAACTATTGAAGATGTTAAAATAAAACTACGTTATGATCTGTTTTATATAGAGAATATGTCTTTAAGAATGGATTTTAAGATATTATTTCGTACAATTTTTGTCGTTTTGTTTGCAAAAGGACATTATAATTAAATATATTTGCTTCTGATCAATTCATTAAAAGAATAGGATTTAGTCCGGCATGAACGAACACTCGCTCATAATTATACCGACATATAACGAACTGGATAACATTCAGAAATTGATTCCGGATGTCTTAAGTAGAAATAAGAATGTTGATATTCTTATTGTTGATGATAACTCCCCTGATGGTACAGGTAGCTATGTTGAAGAATTAAGCAAAACAATGCAGGGACTCAAGTTAATTAAACGTCCTCAGAAAATGGGTCTTGGTACTGCTTATATCGATGGTTTTAAATATGCATTAGAAAATAACTATGGCTATATCTTTGAAATGGATGGAGATTATTCTCATGATCCAAAGGAAATTAAAAACTTCCTCAAAGCAATAAAAAAATATGATATCGTTTTGGGCAGCAGATATATCTCAGGCGTAAATGTTGTTAATTGGCCCATGGGAAGACTATTATTAAGTTATTTTGCTAACTCGTACACTAGAATCATTACTGGTCTTCCCGTTAAAGATGCAACTGGTGGTTTTAAATGCTTCCGGAAAGAAGTTCTGCAGGCAATAAATCTCAATAATATTAAATCAAATGGATATGCATTCCAGATCGAAATGACATATAAAGCATGGAAAAAAGGTTTTAATATTGGTGAAATCCCCATTGTATTTTTTGACAGAGTAAAAGGAAAATCTAAAATGTCAAAAAAAATAGTGCGTGAAGCTATTACAATGGTCTGGAAATTAAGATTAAAAAGCATATTTGGGAGTTTGTAGGTGATGTCTTGGACCTTTCTATAATAATCGTCAATTATAATGTCAAAGAATTCCTTCAGAACCTTCTCCATTCAATAAGTAAATCTTCAAAGCAAATAAAACGGGAAATTATAATTGTAGATAATGCATCAAACGATGGCAGTATTGAGTTTATAACTAATAATTTCCCTGAGGTTAATCTTATTGCAAACAATGACAATCTGGGATTCAGCAAAGCAAACAATATTGGCCTGAAAAAAGCTACAGGCAAATATATCCTCCTTATAAATCCTGATACACTAGTAAGTGAAGATACCTTTGAAAAAATGATTGGTTTCTTTGAAGAGAATCCAGAAGTGGGTTTGGCAGGATGTAAAATCCTGAATCCTGACGGAACTCTTCAACTTGCCTGCCGGAGAAGTTTTCCTGGACCTTGGACTTCCTTTTGCAAAGTGACAGGTTTGAGCAATCTATTCCCTGAAAGTAAATTATTCGCAAGATATAATTTAACCTACCTTGATCCGGATCGAACTTACGAAGTTGATGCTGTCTCCGGATCTTTTATGATGTTTCGGAGAGATGTATATGAAAGAATAGGGGGACTTGATGAAAAATTCTTCATGTATGGCGAAGATCTCGATTTCTGTTATAGATCTCAAAAATCAGGATTTAAAGTGTTTTATGTCCACTCAACTCAGATTATTCATTATAAAGGTGAAAGCACAAAAAAAAGTGGGTTGGATGAGACTAAAATATTTTATAATGCAATGAATCTTTTTGTAAAAAAACACTTATCAGGTTCATTTCTTTTAGGGTTAATCCTGCAATCAGCCATTATCTTTAGAAAATTATTCGCTTTTCTTGGAAAACGTAGACTTGCATCTATTGCTTTAGTTTTAGATTTCATTTTTTATGATTTATCGATTCTATGTTCCGAAAAAATATATATTCATTTTAAAAATAGTTGGGCGGGATTTCCTCCATTCAGTCTCATAATTGTCTATACAGTTCCGGCAATTATTCATATTCTTATTACAGGTCTCACAGGAAATTATAAAAGAAATGAATTTACAATACTTAAAAATTTCGGTGCTATTATAATCAGTTTCTTTTTTGTAGCATCCCTCTCATTTTTCTTTAAGGACTTTGCATATAGTAGAGGAGTAATAGTGCTAACTTACCTTACTCTTTTCTTTTCTCTTACGTTCTGGCGTATATTCTCAAAACTCTTTTTTACTAAGGGTCTTAATAATAATGAATCTTTACAGCGAAGAACTTTGTTTGTTGGGATTGATAGCCATACAGTCGATATTGCACATAAGTTAAAACAGAAACATACGGATCTTCATAACGTAATTGGGTTGATAAGTGCTACAAACAAAGAAGTGGGGGAAGAAATAAGTGGATTTAAAGTCATTGGAAATACAGAAAATATAAATAAGGTGATTAAGGACAAAAAAATAAATGAGGTTATTTTCTCTTCATTACAACTTTCCTACAACCAGATAATGACTATTGTTTCTCAGAGTCAGAATTACAATATTGATTTTAAGTTAATTGGTAACAATTTGGATTTTTTAATTGGCAAAACTTCTGTTTCTATTCTTGATGATACACCATTAATCGAAATTAATTATAATATTTCGAGTCCAATAATTAAGTTAATTAAAAGGATTTTTGATATCTTCCTATCCCTTTCAGTTTTGTTTTTTATTTATCCTTCTATATATTTAACAGTTCTTATAAGCAAAAAGCAGAGTGAGTTCCAGAAATTTATTCTTAAGATTCCAGGTGTGTTTCTTGGTGAATTCAGTTTTGTTGGACCAAGGGAAAACATGAATCTTAATGAATTATATTTGGGTAAGAAGGGTTTAACAGGTCTATGGTACGTCGAAGGAAGTGAAGGTAAGGATTCTGAAAAATTGAATATTTATTATGCTAAGAATCAGAATATTTGGATGGATATTGAAATATTAAGTAAGGCGTTAGTGAAAATGTGGGGAACTCAGATATAATTATGGCTAAAACAGTGTTGGATTTCGAGAAACCCATCTTTGAACTTGAGACAAAAATAGATGAGATGAGAAAGTTCTCTGGAAGTTTGAATATTGAAATGGAGATTGTTAAAATTGAGGAAAAGGTAAAAAAGTTGAAGGAAACTTTATTTAGTGATCTGACAAGATGGCAAAGGGTACAACTTGCTCGTCACCCGGATAGACCCTACACTTTGGACTATATTTACCTAATGACAGAAAATTTTGTTGAGCTGCATGGAGATAGAAATTTTAAAGATGATAAAGCTATTGTAGGCGGGTTTGCAAAAATTGATGAATATAATGTAATGATTATTGGTCATCAGAAGGGGCGTGATACAAAATCAAACGTATTCAGGAATTTTGGAATGCCTAACCCCGAAGGTTATAGGAAAGCCCTGCGTTTAATGAAACTCGCGGAAAAATTCAATAAACCGGTAATAACTATGATTGATACTCCTGGAGCTTTTCCTGGTCTCGAAGCCGAAGAAAGAGGTCAGGCCGAAGCTATAGCCCGAAATTTATTTGAAATGAGTAAATTGAGAGTGCCCATTCTTGTGGTTATAATCGGTGAAGGTGCTAGTGGTGGAGCTCTTGGGATTGGGGTTGGTAATCGGATTCTGATGCTGGAAAATTGTTGGTACTCTGTTATTAGTCCTGAATCCTGCTCTAGTATATTATGGAGAAGCTGGGATTTTAAAGAACAAGCTGCTGAAGCATTAAAGCTTACTGCGCCTGATTTGCTTGAGCAAAAATTAATCGATCGAATTGTTCCTGAACCTGTGGGCGGAGCCCATACAAATCCCAGGGAAGCAGCATTAAATCTAAAAAAAGTAATTGTTGAAGAATTATCCTACCTGGTCAAAATAAAACCGGAAAAACTGGTTGATGCCAGAATCGAAAAATTTGGAAAAATGGGTCAATTTGTAGAATAGATATCTCTTTTGTTAGGTGAGGTATAAATTTTCTTATTTAAATTGTTATAGGGATCGTTTATAGTAATTTCTTTTTAATAAATTTGTTCATTGAATGTTCGTTATCCTGATATACATATGATATCATACAAAACAAAAATCCGCGTTCGCTTTTGTGAAACTGATAAGATGCAATTCCTTCATCATGCTAAATATATTGAGTTCTTTGAAGTTGCTCGAACAGAAATGCTTAGATATTATGGCCTGCCTTATAAAACTATTGAAGATAATGGTATTGAAATGCCGGTAATGGAAATTTCTATAAAATACAAAAATGCTGCCTTTTATGATGAATTGCTTACTGTGGAAGCTTGTGTTAGTGAATTAAATTCTCCTAAGGTACATATTGATTATAAAGTATTTAAAGAAAATGGGTTACTTGCTGCAGAAGGTTATTCAGTTCTTGCTTTTATGAAATCCTCTACAAAAAAGCTGTGCAGACCTCCGGAATTTTATATCAGCTCTTTAAGGAAATATTTTAATAATGGTTGAAAATATCACAGATATAATTTTTACTGCATTGAAAGAGGATATAGGTACCGGGGACATTACAACAATCGCAACTATACCTGATAATGTTTTAGGGAAAGGGATATTTCTTATAAAGGATGATGGGGTTATTGCTGGTCTTGATGTAACTGAACAAGTATTTAAAACCATAAATAAAGATCTAGTATTTCTTAGATCTATGAATGACGGGGCAGTTGTAAAAAATGGAGATATTGTTGCAATTGTTGAAGGGAGTGCGGCATCGATTTTGACAGCTGAAAGGACTGCTCTTAACTTTATGCAGAGGATGAGTGGAATTGCTACTATGGCATCTCAGTTCAGGGAAAAAGTTAAACATACAAAAGCAAAGATCATCGATACAAGAAAAACTGTACCCGGTTTAAGGTTTATCGACAAGTTAGCTGTCAGAATAGGTGGGTGTGAAAACCATAGAATGGGTCTTTATGATATGTTTCTGATTAAGGATAATCATATAGCGGTTGCTGGTTCTATTACGAACGCCGTAAAGGCATGCAGGAACTACAGAGATCTTAAATCTGAAAATTTTCTTATTGAAGTGGAAACTACAAATCTTGTGGAAGTATCTGAAGCTCTTCAATCTGGCGCCAATATTATTATGCTGGATAATTTCGAATTAGGTGAAATGACCAAGGCTGTTAGTCTGATAAATGGCAACTGTAAAGTAGAAGCTTCCGGTGGCGTTAATTTTAATACTGTAAAAAATATTGCTGAAACAGGAGTTGATTTTATATCAGTAGGAGCTCTAACACATAGCGTTAAAGCACTTGACATTTCGCTTGAAGTTCAATTAAGCAGGACGCATGCTCGATAAAATTAAACAGCTTACTAAGGATACTGCTGTATATGGTATCAGTACCATGGTCGGCAGATTTCTTACTTTCTTACTCGTTCCCCTTTACACTAATAAATTTATTCCAGTAGAATATGGAATACAAAGCCAGGTTTATGTATTCATATCAATCCTTAATATTATTCTTCTTTTTGGAATGGATACTGCTTACATGAAGTATGCTGTTAATGTTAAGAATCTGGATGAAGAAAAAAATAATTTCTCTACTCCATATCTCACAGTTATAATTGTATCCTTCCTTATCTGTCTGGTTGTTCTGTTATTGCAAAGACCTGTTTTTAATTTACTTGCCATTCCCTCGAATTATAATTATTTAATCTATTATACTTCCCTGATTTTATTTATTGATTCTTTAACTATTATTCCATTTGTAAAATTAAGGATCGAAAGAAAAGCTAAAAAGTTTGCTCTATTTAAAATAATTGGGATTTTTCTAAATATTACTTTGAATTTTTTCCTGATAGTTAAATTGGGCTGGGGTGTCAAAGCCATCTTTATTAGTAATCTTGCATCTTCCGCATTGACACTTCTCTTGCTTTTCCCATCTATTCTTAAATCATTTAGATTCACGATAGATATTGCTGTTCTGAAGAAACTTCTCAAATTTGGACTTCCATTTCTTCCTGCAGGACTCAGTTCAATAATGATTCAGGGAATAGACAGACCTATTTTAGCTAAGCTCACAGATCTGAATACCGCAGGCATATATTCCGCAAATTATAAACTGGGTATTTTTATGATGCTCTTTGTCAGTATGTTTCAATATGCCTGGCAGCCTTTCTTTTTTCAGAATGCACAGGAAAAAAACATTAAACAGGTTTTTTCTAAAATACTTACCTATTTTACTATAGCTGGTAGTTTAATCCTGGTATTTCTTTCTTTGTTTATTGATAATATCGTTAAATTCCATTTTCATGGTGGGACGTTAATAGGTCATAACTATTGGAGCGGGTTAGTAATCGTCCCGATAATTCTCTTCGGTTATCTGTTCAATGGTATGTATTATATCCTTTCTGCCGGAATGTTTATTGAAGAAAAAAGTTCATACATTCCAATTATTACTGGTGTGGGTGCAGCTATAAATGTTGGTGTTAATTTTTTATTAATACCTGTCTGGGGTATTATCGGTGCTGCACTTGCTACTTTGGCTAGTTATCTTGTTATGGCAATTGCTGTCTATATGATAACTCAGAAATTTTATAAGATAGATTATGAAAAATTTAAGGTGATCAAAACTCTTGGATTTGTTATAATTGCTGGGTCAGTTTATTACTACCTTAGGTATTGCGGGAATTTATTATTTTCATATAAATTATTTATTCTGATGGGTTTTATAGCGGCCTTGTTGTTATTTGTCTTTGATAAAAATGAAATGGGATTTATTAAGAAAAAAATTGGATTGGCTTCTTGATGGAAAATATAAAAATTAAAATAAAAAGAATAAACGAAGAATATTATGACATTCCTCTTCCCGAATATGCAACTGAAGGAAGTGCTGGAATGGATATCAGAGCTGCTATAAAGGATTCATCAATTATTAAGATGGGTGAGTATTTTATGGTTCCTACTAATTTATCTGTCCAAATACCCCCTGGGTTTGAAATACAGGTAAGACCAAGGAGCGGACTTGCAGCTAAATATGGAATAGGAATATTGAACTCTCCCGGTACTATTGATTCTGATTATCGCGGAGAAATAAAAATAATATTGTTTAACTTCGGGAAATCTGATTACACAATTCAAAGAGGTGATAGAATAGCTCAATTAATCATCTCAAAAGTCTATATCGCTGATTTAAATGAACTTAATGCTCTTAATGATAGTAAAAGAGGAATAGGTGGTTTCGGTCATACCGGGGAAAAATAATTTACTAAAGTAGAAAATTCTTTAGTGTCAATATATATTTTTAACCAAATACTCTTTAAGTTTATTCAACGCACATAACTCACATTTATTTTCTCATGTCAGACTTTATTCATTTACATAATCATACTCACTATAGCTTGCAGGATGGTGCCTGTACTGTTGCTGGGCTTGTAAATGCTGCCGTTAAACAGGGCATGCAATCTGTCGCCTTAACTGATCATGGTGTTATGTATGGTATCGCTGAGTTCTATAAAAAAGCAACCGATGCAAAAATTAAACCAATCCTTGGCATGGAAGCTTATGTCGTTACTGAAGGCAGCAGATTTGACCGCGGTAAAGATGATATTAAAGGGAAAAAACGGACCAAACATTATAATCACCTGATACTGCTTGCTAAAAATAATATAGGCTATCGTAACCTTTCAAAACTGTCTACTCTTGGACATACAGAAGGTTTTTACTACAGACCAAGGGTCGATCTTGAATTATTAAGAAAATATAGAGAAGGACTTGTTTGTACCTCCGCTTGCGCCGGTGGCGTTGTTGCCTCTCATCTTGTTAACAACAACTTCGATCGGGCATTAGAAACTGCAAAAATTTACAAGGAGATCTTTGATGATGATTTCTATCTTGAGATTCAGGATCATCATATGGAAATCGAAAAGTCTGTTCTTGAAGGTATGCCTAAAATAGCAAAACAGCTTGGTATTAAATTAGTCGCAACCAATGACTGCCATTATATTGAACAGGATCATGCATTAGCTCATAATATCCTTCTCCTTTTATCAGATAAAAACGGAACGGATTACAGGCAGTTAAGATATGGTACAGACCAAATATATTTTAAGTCTGAAGATGAGATGAAAAAGCTGTTCAAAAATTACAGTGGGGCAATTGAGAATACGCTTGAGATAGATTCTAAAATAGATTTTCAACTGGATCATGGAGATTATCATTTCCCCAAATTCCCCATTCCGCCTGATTCACCTGCCAAGACTTTGGATGAATATTTTGAACTGCTAGCCTTGGAAGGTCTGGAAAAGAAATTTCCAAAGTTGACTAATGAAATAAAAGAAAGATTCGATTTTGAGGTCGAAACAATCAAAAAAATGGAGTTCGCAGGTTACTTCCTGGTTGTCCAGGATTTTATTAATGCCGCTAAGAAAATGAAAATACCCGTCGGTCCGGGTAGAGGAAGTGCTGCCGGAAGTCTTGTAGCATATACTTTAGGTATTACTAATATCAATCCACTGGAGTATGATCTGCTCTTTGAACGTTTCCTAAATCCGGCCAGAAAGTCTATGCCCGATATCGACATTGACTTTGCCGATGATCAAAGAGGAGATGTTATTGAGTATGTTAGAAAAAAATATGGCTCTAACTGCGTTAGCCAAATAATTACATTTAATAGGTTGTCTTCTAAAGCTGTAATAAGAGATGTTGCCAGAGTTCTCAATATTCCTATTCCAACTGTAAATAAAATAACAAAGTTTATACCCTCTAAATTTGGTAAGGTTTACTCTATAGACCAGGCCCTGGCTGAAGTTCCTGAACTAAAATGGGTTAAAGATTCCCAGGAAGAAGATATTAAAAACTTGATAAAGTATGCTAAGGTACTTGAGGGTATGAACAGGAATGCTTCCAAACATGCGGCTGGTGTTGTAATTACCCCCGATGATGTCAGTAACTATGTCCCTCTCGCCAATGCTGTATCTCAAACTGATATCGTAACTCAGTTTAATATGAAAGAGATCGAAAATGCTAAACTGCTTAAGATGGACTTCCTTGGACTTCGGACTTTGACAATTATCAGGGATACTATTTCCCTGATTAAAAAAAATCATGGCGTCGAAATAGATATTGATAATATTCCTCTCAACGATGAAAAAACTTTACAACTGTTTTCTAAAGGACAAACTACTGGCATTTTCCAGTTTGAATCAGCCCCCATGAGAGAATATCTTAAAAAGTTGAAACCCACTTCATTAATTGACCTTGCGGCAATGAATGCTCTGTACCGCCCTGGTCCTATGGAATTTATTGATGATTTTATCGATAGGAAATATGGCGTTAAAGAAACAGTTTATCTTCATCCTGAATTAGAACCAATTCTTAAGGAAACTCATGGTATAATCGTTTATCAGGAACAGGTAATTCAGATTGCTAACAAGGTCGGTCGGATGAGTCTTGCAGAAGCAGATTTGCTCAGGCGCGCTATGGGTAAAAAAGATTTGCTTGCAATGAAACAGCAGAAAGAAAAATTTGTAGCCGGTGCCAATGCCAATGGAATATCTCTTAAAATTGCAGAAGAAATATTTGAATCTATAGATAAATTTGCAAACTACGGGTTTAATAAAAGTCATGCAGTGGCATATAGTTATATCGCATTTCAGACTGCTTACCTTAAAACCTACTATACTCCTGAATTCTTAGCCGCTAACTTAACCAACGAATTCGGAAATAAGAATAAGGTTGCCAATTTCCTTGAGGACTGCCGTAAACTTAAAATTGAAGTCCTTCCGCCTGATGTTAATAACCCTTCCGTTTACTTCGATGTCGATAAAGGTAAGATAAGGTTTGGCATGTCAGCTATTAAAAATGTGGGCATCTCCGCAGTAGAAGAAATCATCAGAAGTCGTAAAGCTCTTGGAAGAAATTATAAAAGCATATTTGAATTCTGTGCAACTGTTGATACCAGGGTAGTCAATAAAAGAGGACTTGAAGGATTAGTATACGCAGGTGCATTTGATTCTATAAATAAAAAAAGAGCTGATATCTTCGCTGCTGTTGAAGAAGCTCTCTCCTTTGGAAGCCGTTTACAAAGCTCAAACAAATCTGTTGAGGATAGTTTGTTCGGTAGTAATTCGGAAGAAATAAAAATCAAAGAACCCGCTCTCAAAACTGTCGAACGGTGGTCTACTCGGGATACTCTTGCAAGGGAAAGGGAGGTAACTGGATTTTATGTAACCGGTCACCCTCTCAGTAAATATGAAATTGAATACAAATCTTTCGCGACTATTCATCTTGGTGAAACAGAGGAACAAAAAGAAATAGAAAATGCTCGTGCATGCGGGGTTATTACTGATCTGAAAACTAAAATGGATAAATCAGGTCGCGCCATGGCATTTTTTACTCTCGATGATTTCTCAGGTTCATGTGAGTGCCTTATGTTTTCCAAAACATACGAGAAATATGGAAAGTTTATTAAAGAAGAAGATTGTGTCTTTATAATAGGCGACACTGAAAGTAGCGGAGATGCAATAAAATTGCATATCAATGAAGTCATTCCTCTTAAAGATGCCCGCGAAAAATTTACTGAAAGTGTTAAACTGTTCTCTGAAAAAACAATGAACACTCCTGAAACTATGACTGCCTTAAAAGATATCCTTGCTAAATATCCTGGTAAATTTCCTGTCTACCTTCACTTCTTCAATAATAACGGTTCCAAGCCCCGGCTCTTTTATCTCAAAGATTTCCGGGTTAACATTTCAGATCAGTTTGTTAAAGATATAATATCCCTCCTTGGCGATGATTCCATTCTCTTTGGTAGTAAATAATTCCCCAAAATTCTCCTGTTCTCTATATTCCTTAATTATTAAACAAATTCAATCTCTCCCCGATAATAGTATAAACTCCCCTTATTTGTAGTATTATCGAACTATTTTAAAATTAGTTCTTATATAATTCATACAACGGTCGTACATAGGAATTAAGCGCATTTTACCGCACTTTAGTGCACTTTACCGCACTGAAATTCATTACATTGGGAATACTTGATAGGTTGGCTAAGAATTAAAATTAATAAATATTAAAGTTATTTGTCAATTACTTTAGCATTTATTTGCAAATATTTTTAACCATCAATTAATAAATATTTTTACTGGCTCATTATAGCAGCTCACTTCAGATAATATTAATCTGTCGTGATAAATAAACATTCTCACTAATCAGGTTTGTAATCCAGCCCCCATTTTTGTATTATTTATGCTCAAATTTATTAAAAGGAATTGGACTGAAGATGAGAAATCCGGATAATGCAAATTACTGGGCACTAATTCTAGGTGCTTCTTCTGGTTTTGGGGAGGCAGCCTCATTAAAATTAGCCGAAGACGGTTATAATATTGTCGGAGTTCATCTTGATCGTCAGGCTACCATGGGAAATGTGGAACGGATTGTTAATCAGATTAAAGCCGCAGGATCGGATGTTTTATTCTATAATATAAATGCAGCTGACGCCTTAAAAAGAATTGAGATAATTGAAGAACTTAAAACCAGATCAAAAGGTAAACCCTTCATTAAAATTCTTATGCATTCTCTTGCTTTCGGAACTCTTAAAAGATTCATACCGGCAGATCAGGAGCTGGCAATGACCAAGGCTCAGTTGGAAATGACCCTTGATGTTATGGCACATTCTCTTGTTTACTGGACACAGGATCTTGTCGTTAATAATCTCATTATACCAAAAGCCAGAATATTCGCTATGACCAGTTCGGGCGGACACGCATCAATTCCTTATTATGGTGCGGTATCAGCTGCCAAAGCTTCTCTCGAATCTCATGTAAGACAACTTTCATTGGAATTAGGTCATTTAGAAATTTCCGTCAATGCTATCATGGCGGGTGTAACGGATACACCTGCTTTAAGAAAAATTCCCGGCAGTATCCCCATGCTTGAGGTTGCTAAAAGAAAAAATCCCCGCAAAAGGCATACTACTCCATCTGATGTTGCTAAAATAATTTCGCTTTTATGTAATGATGGAGGCGATTGGATATCCGGTAGTATCATCCATGCGGATGGAGGCGAAGATATTGTTAGTTATGTGGGTCAGGGTGGTGATCTGATTTAATTTTATATTATTTATTATTATGTTTATTTAAGGTAAAAAAATGAAACCCATTACTATAACAGATGAAAATTTTGTATTTGAAGTCGAAAAATCCGATAAACCTGTGCTTATCGATTTCTGGGCAACCTGGTGTGGTCCATGCCGTATGATTGCTCCTATTGTAGAGGAACTTGCTATTGAATATGAAGGCAAAGTTAAAATTGGAAAGGTTGATGTTGACGAGAATCAGGAGATCGCTATAAAATTTGGAGTCAGAAGCATACCTACTATCCTGATTTTCAAGGAAGGGAAATTAAAGGATACTATAATTGGTGCGGTACCTAAAGCACAAATAGTAACAAAATTGAACGCTGCTATATAATTGGAAGTATCCATAAGATATAAATTAGTTAAAAACTAAAGTATTTCCCTTTGACAATAGGACAAAATAAGTATAATACTACTTTATGTCTTGACAAATAGAGGATTTGTTTCTTCTTTATACATAGATTCTTATTGAAGGATCGGATTTATTTGATGAATTCTGAATATTGAGTGATACATAAAACAGTTAAGAATTCTCACATTTAATTATATTTTACTTGACAAAAAACCAATAGAATAGTAAGTTATAACAAAAGTTTGATATTTTGTTTATATCAATATCTTAAATCAACTCAATTTAATAACTTGTTGAAGGAGAACATTATGTTAAAAAGAAATGTTACATTAGTTCTATTATTACTTTTAGTGCCTTGCTTCCTTTTAGGTCAAGCGAAAAAAGTCACACAAACACATACAGTTATTATTACAGATCAGCAAGATTTTGCTCCTCAGGTATATAATAAATCTGTAAAGCTTCCTAAACCAACAGCAGTTGTTGGTGAACAAATTGGTGTTACAACCAATTATGATTATTTTACAAATTGTATTACAAGAGATCAAATTGTTTATTGGCAGGGTGTAAAATTTGCCAATATGGTTAAACCATATGGCACTGCTGCTGCAACTGTAAGACATATAGTATATACAGAAAGAGATTCCTCTACTGGTGTTTATACACATGCTGACGTTTTTGGCGGTCAAGCAGGTTTTGGAGATATAGATGTTGAAAGAGTAGGAGCTAATGCAGGGCAGGTAGGTGTTGTTGGACATACGCCAAACAGATTAGGTTTATGGGATGGATCAGCTTTTCAGGTGGCTACATTTGCCCCTGGTGACGATCCTTCAATCCAATTTGGCAACACTAACATTTGGTTGAGTACTTCTGGTAATGGTGGAAGAGATCAATATCAATTTTACAAGTCTCCTGATGGTGTTTCTTTCACAGATTGGGATAGTATTTCAGTATTTAGCCCGAGCCCAATATTTTGGGCCGCAAATGGCAGCACAGAGTTAGGTATTTCAAAATCCCCCGATGAAACACAAGTGGTATATTACAGTACTGCTGCTGGTGATCCTACTCGTGCTACTACAGGTAATTTAAGAGACGCTTTTGATGGTGTGCCCCTTGATTCTTGTGATAACTTTTTTACTGTAACTTCAACAAATTCAGGAACTTCATGGACAGGCAATAAAATTGAAATTGATGGAGTAAAGGGTTCAATAACTACTTTACCACATTTTGCTCCAGTTATGTCAGCTTTTGGTCAGGTTGACCTTGCTGTTACTAATACTGGAGTAATTCACGCAGTAGCTAATGGTTTCGGATACAATTTTAATCCTCCGGATACAACTTATTTATTCCCGGTTTTATATTATAATTCTGGAACAGGTAAATGGATATCAATTTCAGATCCGACCCTTGATACTAATCAAATTCTAAACCAAACTGCTACAGCTACTGTTCCTGGTGTTGCGCAGAATAGAGTAGGACAAGCTTACCCTTCTGTTGCTGTCAGTGAAGACGGTAAATTTGTATACGTATGCTGGACGAGTGTTCAGTTTACTAATGGTAAACCAGATACTGCTACTGATGGTACTGTTATTAACTATTGGAGTGATTTGTATCATACATGGTCAACCGATGGTGGAGCCACATGGAAACCAGTTTCAATATTATCAGGCGATAAAAAAACTTCTGAATCCTGGGGTCATACTCCACAGTACCTCCGTTATGATGCTACGCAAAATAGATATATTGCCGATATTGTATATCTTGCTGATTTAGCTCCTGGTGTTAATCCTAATAGTACAGGTGTAGCAACAGATAATCCTATTATGTATTATGCATTTACAATTCCTGATGTTCCGACTGGTGTTAATGATCCCATCCAGACTGTCCGTTCATTTAATCTTAGTCAGAATTATCCTAATCCTTTCAACCCAAGTACAAAGATTGATTATTCTCTATCAGCAAAGAGTAATGTATCTTTGAAAATTTATGATATGTTAGGAAGGGAAGTTGCGAACCTTGTTAATGCAACTCAGGAAGCTGGAAATCATTCAATTAATTTCAATGCATCTAAATTGGCTTCTGGAATGTATGTTTATACATTAAGATCCGGAAACAATGTAATGTCAAAGAAATTGATGTTATTAAAGTAATACTGATAGTAATGTAATTCAGCGGGCGGAATCTTTGAATAAATGAGTTCGCCCGCTTTTTTAAATAAAGAAAATAAAGTTAGAAATAGAGTAAGAACAAAATAATAACCCTGGTGGAGAAGAGATGAAAAATTTGGTTACCAATTTTATTTTGGCAGCACTCCTACTAATATCCTCCCCTTTATTTGCACAATCCGGTGTTGGTAAATTAAATGGAAAGATAATTGACGCCCAGACTAAAGAACCTCTAATAGGTGCTAACGTTGTGGTCGTTAATACAAATTTGGGTGCAGCCTCCAATGTAAACGGTGAATATTTTATATTGAATATTCCTCCCGGTACCTTTGAAGTAAAAGTTAGTTATGTAGGCTATACGCCTAAGCTTGTAACTAATGTTAGAATTGTTGCAGGTATTACTTTCGAACTTAATGTTGAATTAACAACAGGTTTGGAATTAAAGGTAGTGGAAGTTACCGGCAAAAAATTCTTTGAGGAAAAATCAACAAATACTACCAAGGTATTTGATGCAAGTGAAATTGATAAATTGCCTGTTAAAGGCGTGGAACAACTTGCAAGTTTACAAGCAGGAGTTGTTATGGCTGACGGAAGTGGCGGTGCAGCCCAAAACGCTACTATCAATGTCAGAGGAGGTCGTGGCAGCGAAGTATTATATATTGTTGACGGCGTTCCCCAGAATGACATTTATTCCGGTAATAACTATGCACAGGTTAGTAATTCATCAATTGAACAGATTTCCTTTCAGGTGGGTGGATATGAAGCAAAATATGGGCAGGCTCAATCCGGGGTTATAAGTGTAACTACAAAAACCGGTGATCCTACCTATTCATTGTATTTAGACGGAATGACGTCTACCCTTACAGATCAATATGGTTATAATTTATATACCATGAACCTAAGTGGCCCGATTATACCGGGAAATAAAGATCATACTATATTTCTTTCTGCGGAAAGAGGATGGTTCCTTGATGGTACTCCTTCTGCTGTAGGAGTTTCGTTTAATTCTGATGTCAAATATTCGAGTGCCGTATTACCTAATAATTCAGCAGATTCATGGAAGTTTTCAGGAAAAACTAATTCTAATTTGGGTGATTTTAATGTTAGGTTAGGTACTAATATTAATTTACTTGATTCCCGTGCGTTTTCATTAGCCTATGCTAAAAACAATTCAGACCATAATGCTCTTACCAAAATGGGTAATTATTCTTTCTTTGGAAAATTATCCCAGAATATTTCAAGTAATTCATTTTGGAATCTTAATTTAGGATATAAATATTATAGATCAGAATCCGGCGATGGAGTTTGGTTTAATAATTTATATGCTTATGGCGACAGTGCTTTGAATGCTGCTACCGGTGCTGTATTCTATTCCAATGGAGCTTATCATCCCGGACTGCCTGCTAATGGAATTAGACAAGCAATGGATTATTATGGTGTATTTTTTGCTGCTGGCAGAACAATATTATCTTATACTAAGGATGAAAATCAATCTTTAAATCTTGATGTAGATTTTACTTCGCAGGTTCAAAATCATCTTATTGAGCTCGGTGGTGGTGTAAATTACAACATTCTTAGGAATTTTTCAGTTGCGCCTGCAGGGCTTGCTTCAAGTAATATGGCAGGACTCTCACAAGCAGCACAATTTTATGCTCTTCAACCATCACTTTTTGGTTATGATATTACAGGAACAACCAAAACATCAAGTAATGCCAATTCATATCAGGTATTACAGGGGGATACTACAGCTTCTTTAGTACAGACAAGTTTCGCTCCTAAAAAACCTGTAATTGCATATGCATATATGCAGGATAGGTTTGAATTGAATGATATAGTACTAAATCTCGGTTTAAGAGCCGATTATTTCGATACTCAGGGTGATGAGGTTGCTGACCCTAATATGCCGTTTGTTCCTTCATCAACAGATCCTAGTGGTTACCAGCTTGTAACAAAAAAGAAAAAACCGGAATTTTACTTGTCTCCTCGTATCGGTTTAGGTTTCCCTATTACTGCTACTACTGTTTTTCATGCTCAGTATGGCAAATTCATACAGGAACCCCCTTTGAATTACCTCTACTTTGCTCCTCAGGACGTGAGTGTACTTGAAACAGATCAGATGAGAGAGGTTAATGTTGGCAATTTAAATAGTGAAGTTACTACTCAATATGAAGTCGGATTCAGGCATGTATTGGGAGATATTGCAGCTCTTAATATTACAGCATTCTATAAAAATACACAGGGCTTGTTAGATTATACACCTGTATTATTTCAAAGATCAATCGGCGGTCAGACTCTGACATACTATACTTATGAGAACACTGATTTCGGAACTGTTAAAGGATTAGCCTTTGCACTTGATATAACAAGGTTAAGCTTTTTTGATGTTTCTTTAAATTATACCTATTCCCTGGCTGAGGGTACAGGATCTTCTACAAGTGCTTCCTATGTTGCTGCTTTTAGGAATATTGGTGCAGAAATTCCAAAAGTTATTGCTCCTCTTGATTTTGATCAAAGGCATACTGGAACAATTAACCTTGGTCTTTATGTCCCTAAGGGACAATTTGGAATATTAGAATTGCTGGATGCTAATATTCTAATTTCTTTTAACAGCGGCAGACCTTATACTCCTCTGTTAGTTCAGCACTTACTTGCTACAGGCGATAATACACAATACGGTGATACTAAAGGTTATGTTAATTCAGCTTATGGACCTGGTAATTTCCGTGTTGATTTAAAATTAGAGAAATCTGTCGGTTTAATGAATAATCTCGCACTGACTCCTTATGTCTGGATTGAAAATTTATTCAATGCGGTAAATCCTGTTATTGTTTACAGATCGACTGGCGATCCTTATACAACCGGATGGTTGAGTACAAAAGAAGGAATTGCTGCAACTTCAGGACCTGGAGGAAATAATATTGCGGCTGATTATATGTCACTTGAAAGAAACCCCGCAAATTTTGGTATTCCAAGATTGATAAGGCTGGGATTAAAATTAAATTTCTCTAATATTTCTTTATAGACAGAGGAAAAAGGTATTAAATATGAAAAAATATAATGTAATTAAATTTTTAGTTCTGATAATAGTTGCTACAGCGACTCTATCGTTCACTTTTGCAGAACAGAATGGGAAAGGAACTACTTCACTTCATAAAACTAACCTGATAGCTGGTGATTCTTATGACTTGAATATCAATAATTGGGATATGCCGGTAAATAGAACAGGAGTTCTTGCAGATGTTCTAATTCCTCCCGCGACTCTTGCAGGAGGTAAACTAGGTAATTCAATCACCGGTAAAATAGTTCTGTTCTCAGGAGGTTTTTTTATGTCAGGTTTGACCAAGGGTCAAATCTGGGCAAATGGAGTTATGACTTCATCAAGAGTTAATGATTATGTCCCCGGTACTTATGGTACCGGACAAAATGATCCCAGGGCTCAGCTATATGTAGTTAGCGCAAGTGACCCTGCTTTTGATATAGGGGTTTCTGATCCTTTGAAGAAAAGCTGGACACAGTGGAAAGATGCTGTTGCTCTCGGTGCAGATTTCTATGATGGTGATCATGACGGTAAATATAATCCTGTTGATTTAAATGGAAATGGAAAATGGGATCCCGATGAAGACCGTCCTGATATTCTTGGAGATGTAACTACATGGTGTGTTTATTCAGATCAGGAGCCGCCTTCTCTTAGATTAAGTGGATTTAATGATGTTAATCCTCAGGGTATAGAAATTAGACAAACAGTTTTTGCTTTTAATTCAAAAGCTACTATTGGTAATAGTATTTTTATCAGGTATAAAATTGTAAATACCGGACATGTAGCTGATGTTTTAGATTCAGTATATTTCAGCGTTGCATGTGATCCTGATATCGGCGATAATGGTGCATTGGATTTAGTTGGTAGTGATACTCTATTAAATGCAGGATTTACATATCATCCGACCAGTGAATCTGCTAAATGGGGAGCGACTGCTCCTTGCTTTTTGGTAGATTTTTTCCAGGGACCTCGTTCTTATATCCCCGGAGTAACTTTTACGGATAATAATAATAATGGCGTTTATGATGAAGGAATTGATACTCCTATAGACACTGCAACAGATGTTCGTGGACGTATTATGGGTCTTGGAAAATATCCCGGTGCTAAAAACCTGGGTCTCTCTTCTTTTTTCCAATATTATAACGGAATTGACCCTACTGACAGGTTTGTATTAAGAGATTATACACTTGGAAAGGATAATAAAGGAAGTCAAATAAATCCTTGTACTTGGTCGCAGGGAAGCGTTCTTGGTGGAGTTAATTGCGCAAATGTCGATCCTTATTTTATGTATTCCGGTGACCCGGTTACTCAAATTGGATGGATAGACAAAACTGCTCAGGATCAAAGACAGATTTCGAGTACAGGTCCTTTTCAACTTGTCAAGAATGATACTGTTTCAATTGTCGTTGCTTATGTCGTTGGTCAAGGGAATAATGGATTAAATAGTGTTGCAGTCGCAAAGACGAATGATGTTACTGCTCAAAAAGTATTTGATTCAAATTTTCCGTCGTTACCTTCGCCTCCTCCTGTCGCTTATTCTACTAAAACAGGGGATGGATTTATTGACATCAGCTGGCCTACATCTAAAAATATTTTATATAGTGCAACTGATAGTTTATTCCAAATAAGTAGGAATGTCCATGGTTTCTTTATAACACAGTTTTATAGTGTTTCACAATCACCTGCTGTAAATAACCAACCCAACTCACAGGTTATTGCACGGTATGATTTACAGGATTCTATACAGAATATTTTTTATAAAGTTGCGAATGGAGGTATAGACCTTAGGATGCCTCAGGCACCCCCGGCAAATAAAATGGATTCCCTGCTTGTTGCCGATCCGGCAACTGGTCGTATTGTATGCCGATTATCAGTAGATCCTTCCACCGGTAATCCATTTATAAAAGGGCATGAGTATTATTTCTCTATAACTGAATATACAGTAAATAATTGGGCAATTGTTAATAAAGCTACAAATACTTACGGGCCCGCAGGTGATTATTATGATCCTACCGGAAATGCAGTTGAAGAATTTGAAACTTCACTTTTTACGGTTACTATGGGAAATGACGAATATTCTCCTGATATAATGGGACAACCTGTAAAGAAAACAAGTGGACCTTCCAGTGGTCTTGTTAAATATATCATTGCTGATAAGAGTGCCCTTACAGGTAATACCTATAAAGTTGATTTCTTTTCAGATACAAATCCTCTTAACGGTCCATATACACCTTATTGGACATTAACTAATACTAAAACCGGAAAGATTATACAACCTTATGATTCGTCAACTGTTTATAATTCTGATACAACTAATTTTGCAGGATTAGTTACTGAAGGTTTCATTCCAAGAATTGCTCCATTAACACCTGAATTCGGCTCTCCGGTTCTTTCAAAAAATGGTGTAGCTATAACTGATACCAGTAAAATATGGTACGCTTCATTGCTCGGAGCTGCAGGAACAGGTGTATTTTACCTTGGTCTTGATGTTCCGGCTCCGTCATCATCTCAAGTTGGTTTAGGCTTTGATAGTATCAGTGGTAATCGTTCCACAATAATAAGAGCCGACAGATTGAGAAAAGTTGAATTGCGTTTCGGTGATAGTTCATATGCTTATAGGTATATCAACGGATATGTTGGAGCCAATTTAACAGCCCAGAGAGGTACAACAATATATGCCGGTTTAATTACAGGCTCTGATACGGTTGGAAAAGGACCTATCGGTAATTGGGATGCCCTTAATGGGCATGCCAATGGTTATGTAAAAGTACCTTTTTCAGCATGGGTTGTTGATTCTGCATACAATGAAACAAGGCAGTTGGCTGTAGGATTTATTGAAAGAAGAACAAATCCTGTTTCAATTTTCGGTGGTAATCCTGATGGTATATGGGATCCTGGAACTAACGCAATAAAATCACGCGAAGTCATCCTTATTTTTGATTCGCAGTATTATGATACAACACAAATTCAGTATACCGGTACTTCGGCTAGTAAAGCTGATATAGTTAAAGGCTATACTCTTACTGCTGTAGGATATAGTGATAGTGTGAAAGCTATAGCAAAATCTCCTTGGTTTAATACTATGTATCTTGTTTCATTAGATAGAAAAAATGCTTCATCCTTCTTTAATCCGGGTGAACATTTTCAAATACCGGTTGTAACATATCCATACACTTCATTGGATGAATATCAATTTACAACAGTACCAGGCGGAGTTTTATCGGGAAATGAGACAAAATCATTATTCGATAAAATAACAGTATTTCCTAATCCGCTTTATGGATATAACCCCCAGACTAGTTATTCACAAAAACCCGCGGATGAGCCCTGGGTAACTTTCTCAAATTTACCAGAACAGGTAACCATTAATATCTTTACCTTGTCAGGGACACGGTTAAGAACATTGCATACATCTGATAAATCGTCTCCATCATCTCCATTCCTTGTATGGAATTTAATGAACGAATCAGGTTTAAGAGCAGCTTCGGGTATGTATCTTGCGATTGTATCTTGTCCCGGATATGGTGACAAGGTTCTGAAATTCGCAATTATTATGCCTCAAAAGCAGATTAAGAATTATTAATTTTTATACGCGGCAGCGTAAAGCTGCCGCATTATAAAGTGAAAAAATTAGGAGTTTAAAAATGAGAAAGTTTTTTACATTTATACTGATTATGTGGTCGGTGTCAGTCTATGCAGGTGATGATGCGAGAAAAGGTACTACCGGTGCTGACGAACTATTAATTCCTGTCGGTGCCCGCAGTATAGCGACAGGAGGTGCTTTCCTATCCTCAGTAACTGGTTTGGAAGCTATTTATTATAATCCTGCAGGATTAAGCCAGGGTAAAGGAACGGAAGCTATGTTTAGTTTTACTACATATCTGGCCGACATCAAGATTAACTATTTTGCCATCGGAAGTAATCTTGGCGATTTTGGTTCACTTGCTTTATCCGTTAAGACTTTAAACTTTGGCAATATTCCTGTTACAACTGTTGATGTTCCGGATGGAACTGGTGCCACCTATTCTCCCGGATACATTGTTGCCGGCGTTACTTATGCAAAAGTAATAACAGACAGAGTAAGTGTTGGTGTTAATGCCAAAGTAATTAACGAAACTATTACTGATGTATCCGCAACGGGTTTTGCTGTTGATTTTGGAGTTCAGTACAGGTTCCCAAGTAATTTATCTATTGGTGCAGCTGTTAAAAATATTGGTACTAATATGTCATTTAGTGGAAACAGTCTTCAGACTTCAAATGCTCTTGCAGGAGGAAACTTAGGTTCCCCGACGGCAAATTATAATGTTCCCACTGAAGAATTTCAGCTACCCAGTTATTTTGAATTAAGCACTGCTTACGATTATAGTATTAGCGAGGACAATAAATTGACCGTTGGTGCTGCCTTCAGGAATAACAATGTTACTGATGACGAAATTAGATTAGGGTTAGAATACGGATTTAAGAATATGTTTTTCCTTCGCGGAGGATATTGTTCCGGAATTCAAAATACATCAGGCCCTATTGCTAATGATAACTATGGATATACTTTCGGAGCCGGTGTTAACTATGGTTTCGCTGATGGAATGAATTTCGTTCTCGATTATTCTTTCCAGCAGGTCAGAGAATTCCCAAATCCAAATCATACGTTCACAATAAAGCTTAGTTTGGATTAAAATTGTTAGATTCCATTTAAGGCGTCTAAATATTTAGACGCCTTTTTTAATATTTAAATAGATAATTTGTTATGAAACCTTTCCTCATCGTGCTTTTCCTTTCTTTTTCTTACTACCATGCTTTACCGCAGTCCAATCATTCAATATTTGAATTTGATTATGCCCAGTTCGGATATGACTCGGTTTCAAACTACCTTGAAATATATTACTCATTTAACCAGAGTAGATTAACCCCGGACTTAAAGGATAATAAGAAATATCTTGAAGGCATTTTAGATATAAACCTTGCTGATTCGAGTTCAGGAAAGGTTCTACTCAATAAAGAATGGAAGATTGACCACCCCACTAATGATTCGGATCAAACCAATAAGGATCTTGTAGGTGTTATCGGTATGAAAATTCCGGACGGAAATTATAAATTCATCGTAGGTGGTGGAAATAATCAGAAAGCAAACGAGAAATTTTCTACTGAGAATCTGAAAGTTCATCATTATTATGATTCAACTATATCTATTAGTGATATTCAATTAGCTTCAAATATAATTCAGGATTCTCCTAATCAGACTTCTATGTTTTATAAGAATAGCCTGGAAGTAATACCGGCACCAACTATAGTTTTTGGGGCTAACAGACCAGTCGTGTTCTATTATTCGGAAATATATAATCTGAATAAGCTAGCTAAAGATCATAATCTGAAAGTATTTGAAATTGTTTATAATAGCAAGAATCAACTTCTATCCAGGAAAGTCAGGACATTCCCTTCAGGGTTAAAATCTAAAGTTGAGATTGGATCAGTTGTGATAAATAAATATCCTACTGACGCGTATACATTAGTTTTATCAGTTATAGATAGTGTTGGAAATTATGGAGTATCTTCTTCTAAGAAATTTTTTGTTTATAATCCGGATGTAATTGCTGCCAAGGATACAACATTGAAAAGCAATACCAGTTCATTAAGCAGTGAATTTGGAGCAATGTCTGAAGAAGAACTTGATGACATTTGGGTTAAATCGAGATACAAAGCTGTTCCTCTGGAAATAAAAAGTTTTGCTACATTAAAGGGAATTGACAGTAAACGGCAATTTTTGTATGAATTCTGGAAAAAGAGAGATTCAGATCCTTCAACCCCAGAAAATGAAACTTTAAGAGAATATTTGACCAGAATAGATGAAAGCAATAAACGTTTTGGTACGATGAGTAAAATTGGCTGGAAAACCGATAGGGGAAGAGTCTACATTTTATATGGTGAACCCAGTGAAATTGAAAGATTTCCTAATCAAATGGATACGAAACCATATGAGATTTGGCATTACAATGATATAGAGGGGGGTGTGATTTTTGTTTTTGCGGACCTATCCGGATTTTCTGACTACATGTTAATACATTCTACTATGCGAGGTGAGTTAAGGGATGACAACTGGCAGGATAGAATTACGCAATTATAGTTATCAGGGAAGCTAAAAATGCCTAATTGAATTAATTAAATGGGGGGGGCAAATAATTCTCTTGACATTATAGTTATATTTGTCTAACTTTGCAAGTTGTAACAGAGTTTAAATCTTACCTTAAAACAAATAATTCCCCCTACGATTTTATATGATATCATATGATTTTATATGATATAACCGTACTATGATAACTCTATAACAATACTATAACAGTTATATAAAGTATAGTCAGAGAAGCGGTTTCTGCTATATTATTTTATCCCAGCTATATGTAATTTTACTTTTCTAACTAAATCCTTTATTTAATGCAAGATAGAATAGAATATATCCTTTTTATTGGCTTAAGCCGTTTCGTCCGGATTATAGGGTTAAAACTATCACGCAGATTAGCATACCTGCTTGCTGCTTTCTTTTATTATATTGTTCCAATCAGAAAAAGTACTGTAAAAGAAAATTTAAGAAGGGCATTTCCTGATTTCAGTAAATCCAGTATAAATAAAATCGCCTTTGGAAGTTATAGAAGTTTCTGTATTACACTTGTTGAAATTTTATACCTTCCCAGTATTTCCAGGGAAGAACTAAAATCATCAGTTACCTATTCTGAAATTCCCTTAATAAAGAGAAGGTATAATGAAGGAAATGGACTGATTTTTCTTGGAGCACATTATGGGAACTGGGAATATATTGCGCTTACAGTAGCGCTTCATTTAGAAATACCAATAACTGTTATTGTAAAATCGCAAAGGAATACATTTGTAACAAAATGGCTTGATGCAATGAGAGTTAAATGGGGAAATAAAATTGTACCTCTTGGAATCTCAATACGGCAGGTTTACAAGGAATTGAAAGAGAAAAGAATTGTTGCAATGGTAGCTGATCAGAGGGGACCTTCAGACGGAATCAGGATCGATTTTATGGGAAGAAAGGCATCGGTATTTGCAGGTCCAGCTTTGCTTGCAATGAAAACGGGGGCCCCTATTATGTTCGGGGTAACTATAAGACAACCGGATTTCAGTTATAAAGCTGAAATTGAATTTATCAATATAGAGGATCTGCCGGAGGAAGAGGAGCTGAAAATTGCAGAACTAAGTCAAAGACATGCCGCTGTATTAGAAAAATATATAAGGAAATTTCCTGAACAATGGTTCTGGATGCATAAAAGATGGAAATATTAAAAGAGAAGGACGGAGGAAAGATATTAGTAATACAGACAGCCTTTCTGGGGGATGCAGTATTAACCCTGCCTATGATTCAGAAGCTGAAAGAGATGAACGACAACTCTAGTATTGATGTACTTTGCATCCATGCATCAAAGGAAATATTCGAACTATCATCATATATTAATGAAATAATAGTGATGGATAAAAAAGGTGAACATAAATCATTTTTCAGTTTATTTAAATTTATAAAGCTAATAAGGTCCAAAGGATATAATAAAATTTATTCTCCTCACAGATCATTCAGAACTTCCTTATTAGTTTTACAAAGCGGAGTTAAAGAAACATATGGATTTTCAAATGCTTCTATGTTTCATGTATACAAAAATTTAACAGAGTATATTCCAAATCATCACGAAGTTCAGAGGAATCTGGAACTTATAGGTTATGAATATTCCGGCTCAGGATGGAAGGTTCTACCTGAAGTAGATATTCCGAAGGAGTCAGACAGTGCAGTTAAGGTCTTTTTGGAAAGGAATAATATTAACAATTATTTTGCTGTTATAGCTCCCGGCAGTATATGGAATACAAAAAGATATCCTTTGGAATATTATGAAGAGGTGATAAAATATTTTATTGATCAGGCTCTCAAGGTGATCATAATTGGTAGCGGGGAAGAGGAAGAGATAGGAAAATCACTTGAAGAAAAGTTTGCAGGGAACCTTATTTCATCGGCAGGCAAGCTGACAATAGCAGAATCATTAGCTTTGTTAAAACGGGCCAAGATATTAATAAGCAATGATAGTGCGCCAACTCATTTTGGGGTATGTGCAGATATTCCGGTATTAACACTTTACTGTTCTACTGTACCGGACTTTGGATTTTATCCTTATAATGAAAAAAGCCGATGGTTAAGTTATGCGGAATTAAAGTGCAAACCCTGCGGAATACATGGATATGCCAGGTGTCCCCTGAAACATTTTCAATGCGGGTATAAGCTTAAAGTGGAGTCAGTAATATCAGAAATAAAGGAAATGATGAATGGTTGAGTCAGGTAAAATGATTAATATTGACACGGACTTTGATAGTGCTGTGAAGCAGGCATGTAAAATTTATTTTGAAGGCGGAATTTTCATATATCCAACAGATACGGTATATGGTTTTGGAGCAAATCCTTTTAATGAAGAATCAGTAAACAGAATAGATGAAATTAAAGAAAGATTGTCAGGCAAATGGTATATTCTCCTGATCGATGATATTGATAATCTATTAAAATATGTAGAGTTGAAATCCGAAAAAAATATGGATTTCTTAATTTCAATCTGGCCAAACCCGGTTTCAGTAATATTGAACCTGAACAGTAAAACTAAAAATATATTAAAAAGGGATACGGTAGCTTTTAGAATTCCAAATAACAGGTTTTGTCAGAAGTTATTATCAGAAATAAAGATGCCCCTTATATCAACAAGCGTAAACAAGATTAATAAACCACCAATGACTGAACCCAGTTTAATTAAAGATACATTTGCATCAGAAGTTGACGCTGTATTTTATACAGATAAAAAATCTTATTATAATGCCTCAACAATAATAGACCTTTGTGATTCTGAACTTAAGATAGTGAGGGAGGGAAAAATAAAATTTGAAGAACTTTTGGCAAAGTATGAAGCCTAAAAAATTTGATATTAAGAAATTATTTAAACTCAATAGATTATCTATATTAGTTATTCCCGATAGATCCGATTTAAATACTAAAACACGGCAGTATTATTTTAGAGAAATTGCAATTATAGCCCTAATTTACTCTATAATAATAGCCATCTTAGGTTTCCTAACACTAAATTTGACTCCCTTAAGGGGAATTTTTGTAAAAAGTTCTAATATAAGCAGTACAGATTTAAAGACTATAAATGAACTTAACGATAGAATGATTAAATTAAGTAAGGAACTAAATGAGATAAGAAGCAGTGATGAGAGATTAAAAAAGGTTGTCAGACTTACAGATTCGACCATATTTCATATGGTGGATCCTGTTAAAACAATAAAAAACAAAACGGGGGGAAATATTCTCTCTGTTTTCAGGCAACTTCTTGTTAAATTTAGACTAGTTCAGCAAGAAAGTATTAGTTTTTTAAGACCAGTGAGTGGATTTATAAGCCGCAATTTTGATCCGGAAAGAGGACATATGGGGGTCGATTTTGTAGTAAAAAGTGGAACACCGGTCTATGTTTCTGCAAATGGATTTGTTATCTTTGCAAATTACACAGTCAGGGATGGGAACATGATAATTGTTTCACATCCTGGAAATTATATTAGTATTTATAAACATTGTTCATCTTTGTTAAAAAAAGAAAGAGATATTGTAATACAGGGGGAATTGATTGCTTTAAGCGGTAATACCGGCGAAATTACAACCGGAGCCCATCTTCATTTTGAAATCTGGAAAGATGGAGTACCAATAAATCCGATAACAATTTTATTAAAAAATTAGGAGTAAAAATTGAAAGTGAAAAATTCAAATATTGGGAAAGATGAAGTTACAATCATCAGTGCCGGAGTTTTAATTGAAGGCAAAATGAGCAGTAACGGAAATATCCGGATTGATGGGACAGTTAACGGGAACGTTGTAGCGGAGGGAAACATCTCAGTTGGTGAAAATGGAGAAATAAACGGTGAAATAGATGGGGAAGTAGTTACTGTGGGGGGAAAAGTTATTGGAAGTGTAACAGCAAAGGAAAAGCTTACGTTAGAAGCCAAATCTTATTTAAAAGGTGATCTTTTAACGAAAATTTTAGTTATTGATGCCGGAGCAGTTTTTGATGGAAAAAGTTCGATGAATTCAGGAGAACAGATGCCTCCTCAATTACCATTCGAATCTAAAAATGAATAAACATGATGATAATGACCTAAAAAATACCTCAGGAATATATAAGGAAGTAGGACCTTATATAGGGATGGGATTTCAACTAGCTGCCACGGTAGGTCTGTTAGTTTATATCGGAATTTGGCTGGATAAGAAAACGGGAAAAGATCCGATATTTACGCTAATTTTTTCTTTTTTGGGTGTAGGGGTAGGACTATATAACTTTATTAAAACCGTTATTGGTTTGAATAAAAAATCGGATAAATGAAACTTAGCAACAATTTCCTGCTAAAAATAAGTCTTTTTATAGGACTTATTTTTGCGAGTATTTTGTTATTGTATCAAATAAATATCATTACATTCGATTTTCTTAAATCTTTTACTATAGCCGGAGTAATAACCTATTTAAATTTTATATCCGGTTATCTTTTCTTAAAATTCTCTAACAATAAATCTGCTAATATATTCTTAATAATGGTCTTTGGAGGCATGTTATTAAGGCTATTTATGATACTTCTTCTGGTGTTTATTTCACTTAAATTCTTGGATATTAAAACGAGCGTCTTTATATTTGTGATCTTCTTTTTTTACGTTTTTTATCTATTAATAGAGATTTTATACCTATACAAAGACAAAAGATAATTTCTAATTTATTAAGACATGACGGGAATTGCTGTTCTGGATACGTTAAAAGTAGTGACTGATACATTAAGCCATACGGCAGCTAAATCAGGTGACAGCGGATGGATAATGCACCACGTGATGGACGGAAAAACTATAGATTTTGCTCCATTCGGTGAGTTCCATGTACCCCAATTACCAATTATTTTCGGTATAGATATAACCCCGACAAAGCATGTTTTTTTTATGTGGCTTGCTGCTATAATACTAATTGCAGTAATGACATTTGTCGCAAGAAGCTATAAGAAATCTCTTATACCGAAGAAGTTTGCTAATTTCTTTGAGATCATAATTGTTTTTGTCCGTGATGAGATAGCCAAACCAACGATTGGAAACAGTTATGAAAAGTTTACACCATATCTGCTTTCTGTCTTTTTCTTTATTCTGTTTGGAAATTTTTTGGGTTTATTACCATATTCATCGACATTTACGAGCAATATTGGTATTACAGCCACATTAGCTGTATTTACTTTTGTAATGACCCAGTTTGGAGGTATAAGGCAAAATGGTTTCTTCCATTATTGGAAGGGATTAATCCCCCATGGGATTCCTGTCTGGCTTCTTCCTTTAATGATACCAGTAGAGTTTCTTGGGTTGCTTACTAAACCATTTGCATTGGCGATTCGTCTTTTTGCAAATATGTTAGCAGGGCACACAGTAATTCTCGCTTTGATCGGGCTGATTTTCTTTATGAAAACTATTTTTGTAGCTCCGGTTTCTGTGGGGTTTGCACTTTTTATTTACTTGCTTGAGATTTTAGTTGCATTAGTTCAAGCATATGTATTTACAATGCTGTCATCTTTATTTATTGGAATGGCAGTTCATCAGGATCATTAGTACAAATATTTATCAATTAATAATTATAAAATTAATTAAGGAGACATAAATGGATCTTGCACATTTAGCAGCTGGTATAGGTGCCGGTTTGACAGTAATCGGAGGAGGACTTGGTATAGGAAAACTTGCAAGCTCAGCTATGGAAGCTACCGGCAGACAGCCGGAGGCAACCGGAGCTATCAGAACTTCCATGATTATTGCAGCCGCACTTATTGAAGGGATATCCTTCTTCGGTTTGGTTATCTGCATCCTATTGGCTTTAAAAGCTTAATTTTATCGGGAGTAGTTATACTCCATTTTATTCTAAACTAAAAGGATTTTAGAATGTTTTTAGGTATGATTTATAGTATACTTGCTGTTGAACCCGAAGCAAGCGGCAGTCTTTTAGATATTAATCCCGGATTAATAATATGGACTGCTATTACTTTTATCGCTTTGATAATTATTTTAAAGAAAGTTGCGTGGAAGCCAATACTTGAGGCTCTAGATCAGAGAGAAGGAGCCATAAGGGAATCTCTCGAAAAGGCTGAGAAAGCAAAAGATGAAGCTCAGAAAGTTCTTGATCAAAATCAGGCAAATCTAAACAAAGCAGAGGAAGAATCGAGGAAAATAATTGAACAAAGCCGTTCATATGCCGAAAAATTAAAAGAGCAAATGCTGTTGGAAACAAAGCAGCAGTCGCGGAAATTACTTGAGGATGCTACAGCGGAAATTGAAAGAAAAAAGGATGAAGCATTTAATGAATTGAAAAATCAGATTGCTGAAATAGCAATTAATGCTGCTGAAAAAATACTGAATGAAAATCTAAATAAGGAAACGCAGAAAAAGATTGTGGATAAATATATTGGGGAAATAACAAAGAACTGATTATGAAAGACCATAAAGTTTCCATAAGGTATGCTTCTTCTTTTCTTGATTCAGTGATTGAGAATAAGAATTTAGATTCAGCATCCAACGATATGGAGTTGATCTCGAATACTCTTGAAGGGAAAAATCAGCTTAACTTAATGTTAAAGAGTCCCGTTATAAAAACCCAAGTTAAATTATCGATATTAACTGAAATATTTAAAGACAAAGTAAGCGCGGACTCTTTAAAATTCCTGCAATTTGTTTTAGAGAAAAGGAGAGAGGACCTGTTATCTGATATTTCAAAGAAATTTCTTGAATTGAAAGATGACTATTTAGGTATTATAAATATTGAAATTACTACGGCATATGAATTTACTGATGAACAGCAGGAGCAGATCAGAAAAAAATTTGAAAGTAGTCTCAATAAAATTATAAAATTAAATTACATAGTGAATAAGGAATTAATCGGCGGATTTATAGCAAGAGCAGCCGATACCATGTATGATGCATCGATAAAGCATCAGCTGGAAACATTAAGGAAACGGTTCCTCTCGGGAAATGTTTCATTAAATTAAAAGTATTTATAAGGATTAAAAATGGCTGAAGTTAGACCTGACGAAATATCAGCAATATTAAAAAAGCAGCTATCTGGTTTTGAAAACGAGATGGACATTTATGATGTCGGTACTGTTCTTTCAGTAGGGGATGGTATTGCAAGAGTTTATGGTTTAAGCAAAGTAATGGCGAGTGAACTGGTAGAATTTCCTAACAATGTATTTGGGATGGTGTTGAACCTTGACGAAGACAGTGTAGGGTGCGTTCTTTTTGGTGAATCTACATTGGTAAAGGAAGGTGACATTGTAAAGAGAACAAAAAGAGTTGCCTCAATGCCTGTAGGTGAAGCGATGCTTGGGAGAGTTATTACACCTCTCGGTGTTGCAATTGACGGAAAAGGGGACATTGAGATTGAGAAATATTCACCCATCGAGAGAAAAGCATTAGGAGTTGTACAGAGACAGCCGGTAAAAGAAGCTTTGCAAACAGGCATTACTGCAATCGATGCAATGATCCCAATAGGAAGGGGTCAGAGAGAATTAATTATTGGTGACCGTCAGACAGGCAAGACAGCTATTGCAATTGATACAATTATTAATCAAAAATACACTCATTCAGTAGAAGCTAAGAACCTGGATATTAAACCGGTATTTTGTATTTATGTTGCAATAGGGCAAAAAAGTTCCACAGTTGCTCAGGTAGTGGCTAAACTTCAGGAATCAGGAGCAATGGAATATACAACTATCATTGCTGCTACTGCATCAGATCCTGCACCATTACAATTTATTGCTCCTTATTCGGGTGCTACATTAGGAGAATTTTTCAGGGATAGTGGAAGACATGCTTTGGTAATATATGATGATCTTTCAAAACAAGCTGCTGCTTACCGAGAGCTTTCGTTATTATTGAGGAGACCTCCAGGCAGAGAAGCTTATCCCGGAGATGTATTCTATCTCCATTCAAGACTACTGGAAAGAGCTTCAAAGCTTAATGATGAACTTGGGGGCGGAAGTTTAACGGCATTACCGATTATAGAAACTCAACAGGGAGATGTATCGGCATATATTCCTACAAATGTAATTTCAATTACAGACGGGCAGATATATCTTTTAGGTAATTTATTTAACGCAGGAATCAGGCCAGCTATCGATGTCGGTATATCAGTATCACGAGTAGGCGGCAATGCCCAGATTAAAGCCATGAGAAAAGTGGCAGGTACATTGAAACTTGATCTTGCACAATACAGGGAACTTGAATCATTTGCAAAGTTTGGTTCAGATCTTGATAAATCTACCCAGAATACGTTGGCAAAAGGGGCAAGGCTCGTCGAGTTATTAAAGCAAGGACAATTCGCTCCATCTCCGATTGAAAGGCAAGTTGTTAGCATTTTTCTTGGAACAAACGGATATCTTGACACAATTTCAGTTGCAGATGTAAAGAGATTTGAGAAGGAAGTATTGGAATATATCGAGGTAAAGTATAATAATATTTTTGAAACGATAAAGAAAGAAAAGCAGTTAAGTGACGGCACAATTACTTTAATAAAAAAGGCTGCAGAAGAGTTTCTTGTTGTATTTAAGAAAAATATATAAATAATAAATTAAATGGCCACTCTACGGGACATAAAAAGCAGGATCAAAGGTGTAAAAAGCACACAGCAGATCACTAAAGCGATGAAAATGGTTGCTGCTGCTAAATTAAGAAGAGCGCAGGAATCTGTAATCAATGCTCGTCCCTATGCAAGGAAAATTTCTGAACTAATAAGTCATCTTATTACTGAAGATGATATGGTTAATAATCCATTTATTATTCAGCGAGAAATTAAAAATATAGCATATGTTATAGTAACGGCAGACAGGGGGTTGTGTGGTGCTTTTAATAACAACATATTGAAAGAATCAGTAAGGCAACTAAGTAATAATGATGCATCAATACCTGGAGTAACTTCTCATATTTACTGCATAGGGAAAAAGAGTTCTGATTTTTATAAAAGAAGAGAATACCCGGTTGCGGGTAATGTTTCGGGAATCTTTTCAACTTTGAAATATGATTCATCTTTAACTATAACCAGGGAATTGATTGATAAATATCTTGATAATTCATTTGATAAAATTATAATCATTTACAATGAATTTAAATCGATAATACAGCAAAGAATTGTAACGGAACAATTTCTCCCTATCCCGATAAAACTTAATAATGAGGAGGGTATAAAGCAGATTGACTTTATTTTTGAACCGGGGCAAAGAGAGGTTTTTAACTATTTACTCCCTAAGCATTTAAAGGCACAAATATGGAGGATATTACTGGAATCGAATGCAGCTGAACTTGGCGCAAAGATGACAGCTATGGATAATGCAACAACTAATGCCAAGGAATTGATAAGGACTCTGCAGTTAACTTATAATAAAGAGAGGCAGGCTGCTATAACAAAAGAAATTCTTGAAATTGTATCGGGTGCCAATGCACAGAAGGAAGGATAGTTTGAAAATGAATCGCATAAACAGGACTGGTTATTATGTTTGAAGATCTTTCACTTAAATTAGAAAATACTCTTAAGAAAGTAAGAGGGCAAGGTAAACTTACTGAGAAGAATATATCAGATACTTTAAGGGAAATACGCAGAGTATTATTAGATGCCGATGTTAACTATAAAGTAGCAAAAGATTTTATTGAACAAGTTTCTCAAAAGGCGCTTGGCAAAGAAGTTTTAGTTTCTATTTCACCCGGTCAGTTAATTACAAAAATAATTTACGATGAATTGATCGTTCTGTTAGGGGGAGACAGAAGTGAAATAAAGTTGAATGGTTCAGGTATTACGTCAATTTTAGTAGTCGGTCTTCAGGGATCAGGAAAGACAACATTCTGTGGTAAACTATCAAAGAGATTAAAAGAAAGTAATCTTAAAATTCTTTTAATAGCAGCAGATGTATATCGTCCGGCTGCAATTGAACAGTTAAAAGTATTAGGATCTCAGATTAATATTCCGATCTTTTCCATTTCCGATCAGGATGCAGTTAAAGCTGTACGATTAGGAATGGACTATGCAAAAGAAGGCGGATTTAACACGGTTATTATAGATACAGCAGGACGACTTCATGTAGATGAAGTGATGATGGATGAAGTAGCTAGAATAAAGGAATTAGTAAATCCGACCGAAACACTATTTGTGGTAGATTCGATGACGGGTCAGGATGCTGTAAATTCTGCGAAGATATTCAATGAAAAAGTGAATTATGATGGTATAGTTCTTACTAAACTGGATGGTGATTCAAGAGGCGGCGCAGCATTATCTATTCGTTCTATTGTTGGAAAACCGATTAAATTCATCAGTAATGGTGAAAAACTAGATGCCCTTGAGATTTTTCATCCGGACAGACTAGCTTCCAGAATTCTGGGTAAAGGGGATATTATTTCGCTAGTAGAAAAGGCACAGGAAAACTTTGACGAAGTAGAAGCCCAGAGATTGGAAGAGAAATTCAGGAAAAATAAATTTGATTTTGAGGATTTTCTTAAGCAAATTAAAGCGATAAAGAAAATGGGTTCTTTATCTTCACTTTTGGGGATGATACCCGGACTCGGTTCACAGGTAAAAAATGCCCAAATTGATGATAAAGCACTAGTTAGGGTTGAAGCTATAATCAACTCAATGACAACAAGTGAGCGGACCACGCCCAAAATATTAAATGGGAACCGCCGTAAAAGGATTGCTAAAGGAAGCGGTACATCCATACAGGATGTTAATCGTTTGATTAAACAATTCGGAGAAATGCAGAAAATGATGAGCAGGATGAACCAGAGAGGTGGTGCCGGTGCATTATTTAACAATCTAAAATTTAATTGAAAACAGAGAATAATATTTGGAGGTTCAAATAATTTGGCAGTAAAGTTAAGATTAAGGAGAATTGGAAAGAAGAAACAACCTATGTATAAAGTTGTAGCAGCTGATTCCAGAGCTCCCCGAGACGGAAAATTCCTTGAATCAGTTGGATTATATAATCCATTGACTAATCCACACACATTGGAATTCAAGGAAGACAGAATTATATATTGGCTTGGCGTAGGTGCTCAACCCACAGATACAGTAATGAGTCTTTTGAGACAGAAAGGTATAACCCTAAAGCTGGAATTAAAGAAAAAAGGGTTATCCGAAGAAAAGATAAATGAAGAATTTGAAAATTGGTCAAAATTAAAAGAAGCTAAATCAAAGAGTAAGCCAAAACATAAGAAGAAGAGTGAGTCCGCTGTAAGCGATAAACCGGCAGAAGAAACTAAAGAAAATACAGCAGAAGTAACGGGTGCTGCTTCTGAAGAAAACGCTCCGCAATAATCTGAGATTTTAGCGGAGGGGAAGTACGACTGTATAATATTATAAAAGTACCCGGCTTAATATGGAGGCTTCTTTCTATGAAAGAATTCATTGAGTTCATCGCCAAGCATCTTGTGGATAATCCGGATGGAATAATTGTCGAGGAAAAAACCCCCGAAGAGAGCAAAATAGTAATATTGTTAAAAGTTGAACATACTGATATCGGTAAGGTAATCGGGAAAAAAGGCAAAACAGCCAAAGCCATGCGTACTTTACTAACAGCGGTATCTGCCAAAGAAGGAAAGAAATCTGTTCTTGATATTGTTTTACAGTAGAGAAGAGTGAACAATTTTTATCTAATTGCAACAGTTACATCTGTTTCCGGTAAAAATGGTGCTGTAAAAATAATATCACATTCTGATTATCCGGAAAGATTTTTTAATCTCTCCAAAGTATATATTGATTTCTTTGGTGAAAAAAAATTGTTCTTTGTAAAAGATGTAAAGCAGCATAAAAATTTGTTTACTCTTAAATTCAAGAATTTCGATTCAGAACTTGACTCTGCGATCCTGGTAGGTAAGGATATCTTTGTGGATGAAGAAAACCTTGTCTCACTCCCGGATAATCATTTTTTTATTCATGATCTAATTGGAAGCAGAGTTATAAAAAATGATAAAGAATTAGGCATCATCAAGGATGTTTTAAAGTACCCCGCAAATGATGTCTATGTTATTGAGGATAGCACAGGTAAAGAAATTCTTATACCTGCATTACTTAATATTATTGAATCATTTGATAAAGAGAAGAAAGAATTAAAGCTTAAACCAGGAGAGGATTTGTACGAAGATGATGAGAGTTGATATCATAACTGCTGTTCCGGAATTGATGGTGAGTCCCCTTAATACCAGTATTATAAAACGGGCGCAGGATAAGGGTAAAGCAAGTATAAGTATCCATAATTTAAGAGATTATGCTTATGATAAACATAAGCAGATAGATGATAAACCTTTTGGCGGTGGTCCAGGAATGGTACTTAAGCCGGAGCCGTTCTTTTTATGTATTGAAAATCTTTTGGAGCAGAGAGATTATAATCATATTATCTTTACTACTCCGAAAGGAAAAATTTTTGATCAGAGTTATGCGAATAAGCTTTCTTTATCGGACAACCTGATGTTTATTACAGGTCATTATAAAGAAATTGATGACCGTGTAAGAGAAAGGTTTGCTACTGATGAAATATCAATTGGTAATTTTGTATTAACCGGCGGTGAATTGCCGGCATTATTAGTGATTGATGCAATTATAAGGTTAATTCCCGGAGTTCTGAATGACAGTGAATCAGCCCTAGATGATTCCTTTCAGGATGATGAGTCTGTTTCTGCCCCTTACTATACAAGACCTGCTGAGTATAAGGGTATGAAAGTTCCTGAGGTTCTTCTTTCAGGGAACACTAAAGAGATAAAAAAATGGAAAGAAGAGCAGTCAAAAAAGTTGACTGAAAAATGGAGAAATTATAATAATTATCGGAGTTAGAAATGATTGATATAAATAATATACTTCCTGAGCAAATTAAGACTGATTTACCCAAAATAAATTCTGGTGATCATATTAAGGTTCATGTAAGAGTAATTGAAGGTGATAAAGAAAGAATTCAGCCTTTTGAAGGAGATGTTATAAGCATCAGAGGAAATGGGATAAATAAAACCTTTACAGTTAGAAAAATATCCAGCGGTGTTGGAGTTGAGAGGATTTTTCCCGTAAATTCACCTAAGATTGCAAAGATTGAATTAATCAAACAGGGTGATGTAAGAAGAGCCAAGCTTTTCTACCTGAGAAATCTTTCCGGAAAAGCTGCGCGCATTAAAACTAAATAATTTAGCGGCATTATTGGATTCAGGAAAACAGGGGATTATGATATGAAAATTATAAGCCCCGATAATTATTTTGCTAAGTTATTCTTCCATAATTTTGAGAAGGGAATTAAGGATAAGATCCAATTCATTTCTTCTTCTCTTATTATTTCTGAATTATTAAAGTCAGAAAACTCAATAGCCCTCATTCCAATTACAGATTTAATTCAGAACAAGGATCTTTATGTCTCACGTTCATTCGGTCTTTCTTTCGAGGGAGCCATATCCAATTCATATATATACTACGGTCAGGAAAATAAAAATATAACTGAAATAAATCTGGCAGGGGATATATCTTCATGTGAAGTAATACTTTCCAAGATATTATTCAGGGAATTATATAGTAGTGAGATTGAGATTATCCTTAAGACCGGTTCAGATTTTGAAGCTGATAAAAATTATATTATTGCAGGCGATATGAATTTCCGTGAAGATCTTTTTGTATCCGGATTTAGCTTTGCTGAGGAAGTTGTTGAGCTTATTAATCTGCCTTATGTTAATTATGTTTTTGTTTCTAAAGACCCTGCACTATTGAAAAATTTCAATTCTCTAGCTGCCGAATCAGTAAAATTATTCCAGGAGGATGCCGAGGCAGCTATTAAAGAGATTATACCTGCAAATCTCCAGGAGTTCTTTTTATCAAATATAACCAGCTTAATTTTCAATTATAATGAGCAGGACCTGGAAGGGATAGAACAGGTTTTAAGGCTCCCATATTTCCACGTTATAATATCGGATATTATTGTACTGAATTTAATTTAGAGAGATTATAAATTAAAACATTACCCGGGCTATAATTATAACCCGGGTATTTTTGTTTTAAATAGATGTATGTGAGATACTTAAAATATCGTGGTTAGCTCTCATCTCAGAAAGCATTTCAGTTGTAACTGCAGCTTTTAGTTTCATTGTACAGCATGCAGCAATTCCGCCATCGAAAATAACATTTTCAATTTCTTCAATGTTAATTCCTCTCTTACGGATGATATCCATAATAGAAGCAAGAACACCAGGTTTATCATAATGTTTAACAACCAACTGGAATTTGGCATCAGTTATTTTAGCTTTATTTACCCAGTGTGCTATAACTCCACTGTGTAAATAACTTTTGATTATTCTGACTGTTTCTTCTGCTACGGCATCCTGTGCCTGCTCTGTAGAAGCTCCAATATGATGGGTTACATAAACATTTGGAGAAGACTGCAGAATTGATTTTACTTCACCACTTTTTCCTTCAGGTTCACCTTTAAATACATCAACTGCAACCCTGATATTCTTTTCCTTAATTGCTTCAAGCAGGGCATCTTCATCAATAATATCTGGTCTGGAGGTATTAATAAGTAATGCTCCCGGTTTTAAATAACTGAACATCTGTTTATTAAACAGACCTTTTGTCTGCGGGGTTGAAGGCAAATGAATTGAGATAATATCGCAAATAGGTAAAACCTGGTCCATTTCAGAAAAATCTTTAACCATTTCACCTTCGATGCGCGTAATATCTTTTGCGTAAACATTCATGCCGAAAGCAACAGCTCTTTTGGCTACTTCTCTTCCGATATTTCCAAAACCAACCAGGGCAAGATTCTTTCCGAAAAGTCCTTCAGCTTTGGAGTATTCGCCCTTATTCCATTTTCCGTTTTTAAAATCAGCCACATTATCCGGAATCCTTCTATCCAATGAAATGATCAATCCCATTGCTAATTCTGCCACTGCTATTGAGTTCATACCCGGACAATTAGCAACATATATTCCTTTCTGGTTCGCAGCCGCAATATTAATATTATTAACACCGGCGCCAGCTCTTATTATTAAATTTAAGTGGGAACTCTTATTGATTGTGTCAGCATTTACAATTGTTGAACGAACGACTAGTATATCTACATCTTTGGCAGCTTCGGGTAAATCATTTTCGCCAAGTTTAGGAGAATAAATAACATCCAGATCTGAATCTTTCAATTGTTGAACATATTCATCCGGAAATTTATCTGCTATAAGGACTTTAACTTTCATATTATAACCTTGTTAATGTTAATAGGATTAATTTTTATTAAACTTTATTATTTAATCATGGGAATATTAACGCCCATTGATTTCGCATTTTCAATTGCCTGACCGTATCCGGCATCAGCATGGCGCATAATACCCATTCCCGGGTCATAAGTCAGCACCCTTTGAAGTCTTACTTCAGCTTCTTTTGTTCCGTCAGCAACAACCACCATACCGGCATGAATGGATTTTCCAATCCCAACACCTCCGCCATGGTGTACAGAAACCCAGCTTGCACCGCCTGTAGCATTAAGCAAAGCATTAAGAATTGGCCAATCAGCGATAGCATCACTGCCATCAATCATTCCTTCAGTTTCTCTGTTAGGGGAAGCTACAGAACCACAATCGAGGTGATCTCTTCCTATGACTATAGGTGCGCCTACTTTTTTTTCAGCCACTAAGTCATTAAATATTTTCCCCATTTTTGCCCTTTCACCGTAACCAAGCCAACAGATCCTAGCCGGAAGTCCCTGAAATTGAACTTTCTTTTGTGCCAGATCAATCCAATTACATAATGCTTTATTCTCAGGAAATGCTTTCTTTACAGCATTATCAGTAACAAATATATCTTCAGGGTTTCCTGATAATGCAACCCAGCGGAAAGGACCTTTACCATCACAGAATAAAGGGCGTATAAATTCAGGAACAAAACCAGGGATATCGAATGCATCGCTTACACCATTTTCTTTTGCTTCTCCTCTGATATTGTTTCCATAATCAAAAGTAATTGCACCTTTTTTTCTGAACTCAAGCATTGATTTAACATGTTGAACGATGGTCTGCTTTGCTTTCATTATATAACTATCAGGATCATTCTTTCGTAAAACTAAAGCTTCTTCATAACTCATACCCATTGGAACATATCCATTGAGAGTATCATGTGCCGAAGTTTGATCAGTTAAAATATCCGGGGTTATATTTCTTTCTAATATTTTGGGCAATATTTCACCGGCATTTCCCAATAAACCAACTGACAAAGCCTGATTATTAAGTTTAGCCTGGAGAACAAGTTCAAGAGCGTGGTCAAGGTTATCAGTAAATTGATCTAAGTAACCAGTGTCGATTCTTTTTTTCAATCGTTCCTTATTTACATCAATTCCTAAAAATGCAGCTCCGTTCATAGTTGCAGCTAATGGTTGAGCTCCGCCCATCCCTCCTAATCCTGCTGTTAGAATGAACTTCCCTTTTAATGATCCATTAAAATATTTCTTTCCGCATTCTGAAAAAGTCTCATAAGTTCCCTGAAGTATTCCCTGAGATCCAATATATATCCAGCTGCCTGCAGTCATTTGACCATACATTGTTAACCCCAGCGATTCAAGTCTTCTGAATTCATCCCATTTAGCCCAGTCTGGGACCAGCATAGAATTAGAAATTAAAACTCTAGGAGCATTCCAATGAGTTTTGAAAATTCCAACCGGTTTGCCTGACTGAACCAGCAGAGTTTCATCATTCTCAAGTTCACGAAGAGAATTGATAATAGCCTCATAACATTCCCAGTTTCTTGCAGCCTTTCCCTTCCCGCCGTAAACAACCAGTTCAGCAGGATTTTCAGCAACATCAGGGTCAAGATTATTCATTAACATCCTTAAGGCTGCCTCCTGAATCCATCCTTTGCAGGAAAGTTTACTCCCTCTGGGCGCTCTTATTAATAATTTTTCTTCTGCAGAAATCAATTCCTATCCCTTAAAATGATTCTCCAATAATTTTTCATATTGTACTACCATTGATTTATAAATCCATCTCTTTATGAACCAGGCTTTGCTCATTTGTTTCTGTAAGAACTTTAGGTTATTCTCAAGCTGAAATTTAAGCTTTGTCCTTTCATCTTTAGTTAATTTTACTGTAGCTTCATTGCTGTTAACCTTTTCGAGAATTGAGCCAAAGGCTTTGTTTTCAGCAAAAAACTTATTGTCTCCCTGAATTTGTTTTAATGTTTGTTTTAAGAATGTTGAGAGCAGTCTTTTTTCATTTTTATCGAATTCAAAGTTATAGTTTGTGAATAGTTTCTTCATAGTTTTCTGTATATGATTTGAATGAAAATAATTTGTCTTTAATTGACTGGAAACCCGGTTTTATTACATTATATATATAGTGCAGTCTTTCCTTGTAGGGGATAAATGCGGATTTCATAGAGTTGATAGTGATCTTCTCAATATCCTCAAGGTTAAGATTAAAATGCTCAATAGCAGTAAGAAACTCCTTTGTCATAGTTGTATTACTCATTAACCTGTCGTCAGTATTTATAGTAACCCTGAATTTTTCCTTAAATAATATTCCAAATGGATGATTTTCAATTTTATCTACAGCGCCTGTATGAACGTTGCTGAGCAAACAGATTTCAAGAGGAATTCTTTTATCAAGAACATATTGCGCCAGATCTCCAAAAGCAACTATATTCCCATCTTTATCAAATTTGAAATCTTCCTTTAGATGAGTAGCATGTCCTATACGATGAGCACCGCACCATTGAATTGCCTGCCATATTGATTCCTTGCCAAATGCTTCACCGGCATGAATTGTTATATTGAAATTTGCCCTTTGAATAAACTGGAAAGCTTCTATATGTTTTTTTGGCGGATATCCGCCTTCCTCTCCTGCTAAATCAAACCCTACCACTCCCTGGTTCCGAAAATCAATTGCCAGCTCAGCAATTTCAAGAGTGTTTTTCATATTGCGCATTCCGCAGAGAATCAGACCATATCCTACACCGAAATCTCTCTTCCCCTTTTCCAGACCTTCAAGAACTGCATTAACAATATCTTCATGATAAAGTCCTTTTGATGTAGAAAAAACAGGAGCAAACCTAGTTTCAACATAACATACACCATCATTCTTCATATCTTCCATCATTTCATAGGCAACACGAGTAAGGGCTTCCTTTGTTTGCATTACTGCACAAGTATGTTCAAATCCCTGAAGATATTCTACGAGGTTTCCTTTATTTGCTCCCAGATGAAACCATTCTCCCAATTCACCGGCATCTTTTGTAGGAAGCTTATTATATTTAAGATCATTTGCTAATTCAATAACTGTAGACGGTCTTAGACCTCCATCAAGATGATCGTGCAAGAGAACTTTGGGAGCGGATCTGATGATTTGTTCTGTAGTCAATTTTTCCTCTTTTTATATGTAAAAATATTGTATTATAGGCGCAAAATCAATTAACTAAAATCTCTTATAAAATTCATCTTATATTAACAACAATTTACGCCTCTTTGATAAAGTATTGCCTTAAAAATTCTTGACTATACATCCCTAAAGTCATAACTTTGAATGTTAATTTTTGTCAAATGGAGTAAGAATGCAAAGTTCAAAAATAATTGTAATTGCCGCACTTTTCCTCGGTATTATCTTTACCGGTTTTCAATGTTCATCAACTGAACTTACAAGTGCTAAATTATATATACAGCAGAAAAATTATGATAAAGCCCTGGAAGTTCTCAAAAAAGAAGTTGAGAAAAACCCGCAAAGCGATGAAGGATATTACCTTATGGGGGGCATTTACGGTGAAAGAGGACAGTATGATCAAATGGTTGATTCTTACAATAAATCCTTAGCCATAAGCAAAAAATTTGAAAAGGATATAAATAATCAAAAAGTTCATTATTGGTATACACTTACACAATCAGGGGCAGCGTATTTTAAAAGAGTATCAAGTAATAAAAACCAAGATAGTATTAAAATAAATTTAAATAAAGCAGCTACTGCGTTTGAAAATGCTGTAATGGTTATTCCTGATTCCGCATACACCTATTATCTTCTTTCCTTAGTGTATATGTCTCAGCAAAATTATGATAAAGCTATTAAACCACTTGAAAAATATACAGAACTTGGCAAATCTTCAGATGGCTATGTATATCTTGGAAGTATCTATTATGATAAGGGAAACCGTTTGAAAGAGAGTTACACTAAGAGTAAAAATGTCCAGGATAGTATTGGCTACATGGAAGATTTTAATAAAGCCATCACAGTTCTCGAAGAGGGAAGGGCAAAGTTTCCAAATGATACCAAATTGCTTAGTACTTTATCTTCAGCTTATGTAGCCTCCAATAGATTATCAGTTGCAATTGATGCATTTAAATCTCTTGCAGAAAGCGATCCTAAAAAAGAAAATTTATATAATTATGGAGTCGTTTTATTAGGTGCTGAAAAATATGAGGATGCTATAAAACAATTTAATAAGGCATTGGAAATTGATCCTAATTATCAGAATGCAATTTATAATATTGCTGTTTCTTATGTAAAGTGGGGAACAGAAATAAATAAGGAAGCTGAGGATAAAGGAGATAAAGGAGATTCATATAAAGATAAATATCGTCAGGCTATACCGTACCTTGAGCATTATACACAGATTGACAGCCAGGATATTAAGGTCTGGGATCTTTTAGGAAAAGTATATGCTATAGTAGGCATGCCGGATAAGGCAAAAGATGCATATGATAAGGTTGACCAGTTAAGAAAAAGTAAATAAAAGGATATTCTTATAAAATGAATCAAAATCCGCCGCAAGGCCAGCAAATAAATATAGAATTGGGTGAAAAAGAAGCAGAAGGAATCTACTCAAATCTCGCCATTATTACCCATTCTCCCGCAGAATTTATTATAGATTTTACACGAATTGTTCCCGGTGTTCCCAAAGCAAAGGTTTTGTCACGTATTATTACAACACCGCAACACGCAAAAATGCTTATGAAAGCATTAAAAGAAAATATTGATAAGTTTGAAGCCAGATTTGGCGAAATCAGAATAGATGCTCCGCCCAACCAGCATTTTGGGTTTGTACCTGCCAATAAGGACGAAAAACCGAATTAGTCCACTGAAGATATTACTTATTATTCGGTAAAAAATATCTGTATTTTTTAATTGAAGGTAAATTCTACATAACGTAGAATTTATTTTCAATTAATAGCAGTTTTTTCCGCAATAATAATGGTATAATACTTGCCTCTTCTTCTTGTAGCTTAAAGCTATAACCCAATCGATTTTAATTGAATTTGTAAAGAGGTCCTATGCAAAAATTCTATTTGTATATATTTGGCAGTATTTCTTTTTTGGCACTAATAATTTCTGGGTGTGTCTCTCTTCCATCCGATGTCATTATGCCGCAATGGGATACCGATCTTAACTTACCAATTACTACTAAAAATTATAAACTCAGCGATATTATTAAATCCCAGGATTATATTAGCATAAATTCTCAGGACAGTACTTATATGATATCCGGTGATTCACTAAGTCAGAATGTAGCCATATCTGCTTTCATGGTGGTAAATACTGAAACATCAACTCCCTCGGTTTCAGTCATTGCAGGTAACCCCGCACCTGATACATATCTCCAGTTTCCGGAAGGAGCAAAGTTAAAAAATGCAGAAATTTCTAAGGGTATATTTAAAATTGTAGCACATAATACTACTACAACAGATGTACAATTAACAATCAATTTTCCCGGTATTACCAAGAATGGTTCTCCTTTTCCTGCTCAGCTTACCGTTCCTGCCAACACTCCAAGCATAACACAGAGTTATAGCTTTGAAAATTGTTCTTATGCGCAGCCCATAGTCCAGGACCCTTCCTATGATGGTCAATTGTGGCTAAAACCCTCTGCTTCTTCATCTTTGGGGCATCCTAAGATAAGTTTCGAATCCTATACATCAGATTTCAATTTCACATCGATCACGGGTTATCTTCCTACCAAATCGCTTGGAACACATGGAAGTAGTTTTTCTTTAAGTATTGGTGACGCTACCAAATACAGAGATAAAGTTGTTCTGAAAACAGCTTCTTTGTTTCTAAATGGAAAATTTAATTCTCAGTCTCTAACTCCCTTTATTGTTGGAATTAATAATCTGCATCTTGTTGGCAAAAGAAATGATAGTCAACTGGCAGACACTCTCAAATTCACTAACCCTGAATCAAATTCATTCAGATTCGATGCTTCAGGAAATTATTCTACTGAATATAACGAGAGCAATAGTAATATAACCAGTTTTATTACCTTCCTTCCTGATTCCATTTATGTCAGCGCCGAATATGTAATGAATCCTGATAATAACCCTGACTACAAAACTGTTGGAATAAATGATAACATAACCTTTACAACAAGATTCACTTCAAAAAGTGTTTTAAGTATTAAGCAGGTTACTTTTGTTGATACGGTAGATATTAATATGGATCAGGATAACAGGGATCAGATCGTTAAGAGCCAGGGGGCGCAACTTTCTGTTGACATTCAGAATGCTATTCCTCTCAATACCTGGATAAAGGTTATACTAACTGATATGAACTATCATCCCCTGCTTATAAATGGAGCACCATTCGCAATTACTAAAAATAATAATGGAACCGATTCGGTTAGTATTGCAGGTGCAGTTACTGATAATAATGGTAATTATTCTATGTATTCCTCTTCTTCCACAACCCTTTCACTTGATACTTTACAGATAAAACAATTTGCACAAAATGCACAGCATGCAATTATTTCGGTAACCATAGAAACATCGCATAATAATAATATTCCCGTGGTAGTCCATGCGAGTGATTGGATTAAATTAAATGTCTTTGGAAAAGTTTCATACAGAGTCAAAAAGAATTAGAAGGATGACAATGAAAATAATATTTACAACTATAGTACTGCTAACTCTATCCTTCACATCTTTTGCTCAGTATGGTTCAGTCGGATCAGTAGATGCAAGAAGTATGAGTTTAGCTAAAACCTATAATGCCACTACATCAGGAATTTATGCAGTCGGGATAAATCCTGCTAATATGATGTTTTCACCGGCTAATCATTTTGAATTCTCAACCGTATTCCCCATGCCCTCTCTTACAATGAAAGCAGGAGATAATTTTATGTCATTTGAAGACTTTAAATATTTCTTTGGAGGGGATAATGGTAATGCAAGGATATTAACTCCTGCTGATAAACAAAGATTGTCCGATCTTTTCAGTAACGGAGGACGCGTCTTTGCTGATGTATCAATTAATGAATTTTCTGCCATGTATAAAGCCAAACCCAATATAGGAGCTTTTGCTTTTTCAATGGCAGATTATTTCGCCGTTAGTTTTACCGTTCCCAAATCTCTTATAGAATTAGGACTAAATGGCAACCAGACAAATCAGGTTTATTCTTTTAACGATGCTGCTACAAAAAGCTGGTGGTTAAGAATGTATTCGCTATCCTATGCCAGGGACCTTCCCGAAATTGATCAAAAGATCTTTGATCAGATTGCTGTAGGTGCTTCGATTAAAATGGTTAATGGGTTCTTTTATGCAGGAATGGATCATATGAATACAGATTTAAGCACAGGCAGTCAAAACCAGATTGGCGGTAATGCAGATATGGTTGGTTATGCTGCCTTTTCACCAAGTTTTGGCTCAGTATATGGATTTGATTCATCCAATACTAAGTCGAATATGGGATTCTTTCCTAAACCTGCCGGTACAGGTCTTGGTTTCGATCTTGGAGTTGCTGCATCGATGGATAAAGTGTGGAGATTTTCTCTTTCCATTACAGATATTGGAAGCATTAAATGGGATACATATACTGCTAAATATTCTGCCACCGGTAATTTTTCAATTACTGATTTAACTGACAAAAATCAGCTAGATACAATAAAAAATAAAATGATTGGTAAAGGTGACTATACAAATGGTTTCTCAACAAGCCTACCAACAGCCCTAAGAGCAGGCGCATCCTATTATCTTGATCATGTTGTCCCCGGCTCTATGCTTCTTGCCTTTGATTATAATCAGGGATTTAATGACTACCCCGGCAATAGTGTTACACCAAGATTTTCCGTTGGTGCTGAATGGATACCTTTCGGATGGATAAATGTCCGCACAGGTTTCTCAGTGGGTGGACTGGACGGATTTGGCTGGGCGGTTGGCCTTGGACTTGAAACCGGTCTGATTGAGTTTAACTTTGCTACGTCCGATATGAACCAGGTTGTTATGGGTAACTCAGCTAAAATGTATACTGTTGCCTTTGGATCAAGATGGAAGATAGACTAAATATCACTGGCGCATTTTAGGAAGATTGTAAATAGCAGCAGCCAGGAATATTAAATTTGCAAGCCAGGCAGTCAGAATAGGATTCATAGCATCATTCTTTCCGAATGCTTCGCTTATTTTCATAAATACCAGGTAAATAAAAGTTACTAAAATATTTATACCCACATGAACTGCAACACCGCCCCTCCGCTTATTGGCTGATATCGGCAGTCCGAAAAAAACAATTATAAAACTTGCCATCGAAAATGAATATCTTGAATAATATTCAATCAAAGTATCGGTTGGATCATTACCCGCCTGCTGCTGGGTTTTTATATATTTCTTCAGATCATCAAAATTCATCTCTTCAATTTTCTGTTGTTTCGTATCCAGTTCTTTAGGTGTAAAACCCAGATAGTTTAACCTCAATGTATCAAAGTAAGTAGTGTTCTCTCCATTCTCAAGAAAAATTCTTCTTACTCCGTTCCTTGCAATCCAATTCTTGCTTAAAGTATCATAAACCATCTTTGATGCATCTATCCTGGAAACCATTTTGGTAGGATCATCAGGCTGGAATTCCTGAATACTTACCCTCACCGCCTGATCCGAAGTATTATCAAAGAATGCAACATTTACAATTCTTGATTTAGAATCCTGGAAGAATAAATTAGCACCGGCATAGTTTAATCCCCGTTTCAGGTATGTTACTTCAAGGTTTGCCTTTATTTTATTAGCCAATGGAACAACATACCCTGAAAAATAAATCGACAGCATGCTAATTAAAAAGGCGGTTATCAGGAAAGGAAGCATAAACCGGTACATGCTTATCCCACTTGCTTTAATTGCCGTTAGCTCACTTGAACTTGATGATTTACCCGCTACAAAAAGAGCGGCAAAAAGTACAGCAACAGGTGTTATAAGACGGATAATCTCAGGAGAAAAAACAAGATAATAATGGAATATAATTGTTGCCGGAACACTTTGATCTATGAAATCATCAAGGTTTTCCATCATATTAAGAATTACAAAAATTAATGTAAATGCAATTAGTCCAAAAAAGATGGTCAGTAAGAATTGTTTTGCTAAATACTTATCTAATATTTTCATTGATTTGATTCATCCGTATTCTGTCCCAATTCTCTCCACTGTTTGGGAATTAACTTTAATATGAAATCAAATTTAATGATAACAGCTTCCTTTGCAGCTTTTATTAATAATATAAGTCCTAATATTCCCAGGAAAACATTTGCACTCCACATTCCCCAGAATGGAGATAACATATCTCTGTCTGCAAGCTTTTCCCCCCCTATAAGAAATGCCCAGTAAATAACAAAAAAGAAAAGACTTATACTTGCCGCCATTCCAAACCCGCCTTTCCTTACCATTACCCCCAGGGGAGCACCCAGCAAAATAAAGATCACACATGCTGCTGGCAAAGCATATTTCTTATTTATTTCTACATCATACCGGTCAATTTGTTTCTGCTTTTCCTCAATTCTGTTGTAATTAAAAAGGACTGCAATCTTAGCTGTCTGAATTTTTTCTATTGCCCTTGTTAGAATCAGATCTTTCGTATAAATATTGGCAACAACAGGAATACTGTTTGTATATTCTGAATTCACATAAAAATATTTATTGGTAGCTTCCATTAGTCCTTTATCATAAACAGCACGGTCAATTTTTAAGCTGTCTACAATCATACTCATAGCATGAGTGCTTAACTCACGGTCACCCCTTTGTCCCCCGGGAGCTGACTGCTGAAATGAAAACTGGTCGGCATCCATTGCAATCCTATGCTTATCAAAAATAATTTTCCTGTAAAGATTTGTCTGTCCTACTCCTGATTCATGTATCTCCCCGTCCCGCAGATCCATTAAAAGCTTTGTCTGATCTTTTGAGAAATATATCCTTCCGTGATGTGCTGTAACCACATTAACTTTATTTGGATTAGTGTAATCATAAATAGTCACATCTGTAAGTTCATTTGTTTTTTTATCAATTGCCCGTACCAATATTGCGTAATTAGAAACCTCCTGCGAAAATACCCCCGGTTCCAGTGAAAGTGTAGGCTTTTGTCTTGATATATCCTGCATAAGTACCTTTGCCTGGTGATTTGCATCCGGCAGTACATCATTATTAAATAATAATAATAAATATCCTACTACAAACCCGCCTAATATCGGGGCAATAATAATTCTGTAAAGGCTTACCCCTGAAGCTTTTAAGATAGTAACCTCATTATTCTGCGACATGTTCCCGAATGCCATTAGCGTTGCCACCAGCGTAGCCATCGGAACAACAAGCACAAGCATCCATGCAAGGTTAAATGCAATAAGTTTTAATATAATCCAGGTATCAAGCCCCTTCCCTATAAGTCTGTCTGCAAATTTCATCATAAACTGCAGAAGGAATACAAACATCAGCGAAATGATCGAAAAAATAAATGGAAGAAAATGGTTTTTTAGTATATATTTATATAAAATCATATATCAAAATAGGAAAAGAGAAAAAGTTTAACAAGGATGTAAATTTTTTACATTATGTTTATTATATTAACTACACACCTCAAAATAAAAAATTGATAGGAGCCGGATTTGAAGGAAGTTACTACTTATATTCAGAACAACAAAGAAAAATTTATAGAGGAGTTAAAAGATTTTCTTAGGATTCAAAGTATCAGTACATTGCCTGAACATAAAGAGGCAATCAATACTGCCGCTGAATTCGTTGCAGGAAAATTAAAAGCAGCAGGAATAAGTAGAGTAAATATCTTTAAGACCGAAGGTCACCCTATTGTCTATGGCGAATGGCTTGGCGCACCGGG
>JARLHD010000417.1 GCA_031292435.1 Ignavibacteriaceae bacterium | reverse complement strand
GCTATCATCTTGTAATTATATATTACCGACAATACCTCCACTATGAATGCGTCCGTCATCCCTTCCTCTCCTTCTTCTTTCCTTATGCAGTCGAAGACCGCCGGACCTATTATTACTATCTCCTTGTCTGATAGATATTTTGATTTATACTTCCAAACTCAAAAATTAACCAAATTTGAATGATATTTGGTTAAAATTTGAAGATTAAAAAACTCAAAGTCGCAAATTGCCACTTTAAGTATACTCCTTCAGTACTTAATCCTTTATTTGGATTTATTATCATAAAATCATTAATTTTAATTATAATTTTAGATCAAATCCTTTAATTATAAATCCTTACTGTAGCGCGGGCTGATAGTAACTGAAATAAAATTCCTAAATAGATAAAAGTACCTAAATACAGTTTAATTTTATATTACCTCTGAAAGGCTTATATCTATTCTGTTTACTATTGACATTTGATATCACATATAGTATCATTGAGGTATAAAAATTGTCTCCCGAAAAAGCGAAAAAAATCGCACTAATTTGGCTTTCTCAAAGCCCTAAACCAAACTCCTTGGAAGTAAAAGAGGTCGTTGACGTTTTGCAAGCTTTGGGATTTACATATATTTTCGTCCACCATGCTAAAAACAAAAAATCATCAATCTTAATTGGAAGCGTAAAAGTTATATTAAAAGCATTATCATTACATCCGGACTTGAAAAATGAATAAGGATTTGAAATTTTATCTAAACTTGCCCTATAAGACTGTTTTGGAATACGATCCTGATGACAAAACTTGGGTCGCTTATTGCCCTGAACTGGGAAGAGGCACCTGTTATGCCATTGGAGAATCTAAATTAGAAGCATTAACGTTATTAGAAGAATCTAAGAAAATTATTCTTGAGTATGCTCTTGCGGAAGGAAAAGAAATACCGGAACCTGCTTTAATTGATGATGATGATTTGCCAAGTGGTAATTTTATTATTCGTGTACCTAAAACAACTCATCGAAAATTAAAAGTCGAAGCTGAAAATGAAGGAGTTAGTCTGAATCAATATATCCTTTCAGTCCTTTCAGAATATATAGGTATCCAGATTGCAAAATCTAAGAATTCAAAAACTAATAAGTCTGAATACTTCAGCAGTAGTTATAATTTGCCTGCTCCCCTCAACGTAAAAAGTCCCATGTCCTTAGGATACAAAGGAAAAGAAAACCTTGACTCTACCAGAAAATCAACAAAAAAATAACCATTCTGAATAGATATACGGAAAAAGATTTAATTAATATGGAAAAGGAACAAAATGAAAACATTTAGAAGCCACTTGAATGAAAAGCTTAAAGACAAAAAATTCGCTGCATTATATAAAACAGAAAAGGAACTGCTTGGCCTTGCCATTAAGATTGCTAATGCCCGTACAACCCTTGGACTTACGCAGATAGATCTTGCTAAAAAAGCAAATGTCACTCAGCAGCAGTTATCTAAAATTGAAAACGGTGAGAATTGTAATATGCTTACTTTTCTAAAAGTTAGCAAAGCTCTCAACCTGCAAGTTAAAATTGTGTAATCTTTCCCGGGATATTATTTGCAGAAAACCAAATAACCATCGATTCCCCAATGTTTTCATATTAATGAAATCGGGCCATAAATACGAGGCAAAATTATAAAATTTTGTCTCGCATAAACTAGCTTCAATTCCTCTCAGCTTCCTGGTAACCAAATCGGATCATCTTTTTCTTGGAATTTCCCATTCGTATCAGGCAATAATCCTTTTTCCCCTCGGTATTATCGGCTATCATCTTGTACTTATATATAACCGACAATACCTCCACTATGAATGCGTCCGTCATCCCTTCCTCTCCTTCTTCTTTCCTTATGCAGTCGAAGACCGCCGGACTTATTATTACTATCTCCTTGTTTGATAGATATTTTGATTTATACGAGTAGTATGGACTGAACACCTTGAATATTCTTATTACATCTCTTATCGATCTTTCTAATGATTGTTCTGACATGTAAACTGAAGATTTGCCGATGGAAAGTCTTTCCGCCATTTCTGCTTTGGTCAGCTTTTCATATCTGTTGGAATAACCAAACCGGTGTTTTAATATCTCCCTCTTACTCTCTCCCAGGTCAAGACGATTAAAGATTATTTCAAATAAAAATCTGAAGAGATGAAACTTGATAGGGGAGTCATCAAGGTAATCCCCGATGTTCTCTGTTGATGCATCTAAAACCCAATCAAGCAGTCTGCATCTTATATCAAAATTCTCTTTTGAAATGGAATTGCTTGCAATAGCCCCCGTAATTGATACCATTGTTTCATACAGATCTGCAAGCTCTGTATATTCGCGGGAATTATTTGAAGCCGCCTTTTCATAATGATCCAGGAATTTCTGATAATATAAATTTAAGAAGCACTGCAGATTATTATTATTATGCTTGTTAATAATATTGAATCTCATGGGATGCGGGATATTTTTTATTTGTTTGTAAAGATATGCATCCAGTAAGCGGATTGCTTCTTGATCGATTAAATTAAATAAACCGGGGTAGCTCGGGCACAGGGATGACGTTTGCATAAAATATTACTGATATGTTGTAGTGATAGTTGTTTATAGAACTAATCGGACAATAAATCGTATTTTATTAGTCTTCCTTTGTACCTCTGAATAATTGTTTCGAAACTAAACGAACCTGAAAATTAAGTCAATAGTAGTCTTACTAAAAATTTTAGTAATTGTACTGTTTTTTTTAATCATAAAATTTCGTAAAACCCGCCCCCTTTGGCAATACGTACTTGTACGGTATTTTTTATGTAAATCTCAGTATTAATACTGTACTTCTATTAAGGGTAATTGTATTTAACTCATTTTCTCAATCAATCAAACCGAACCCCTTGAGGCGTTCGGTCAGTTTAACTAACTTCAATTCCTCTCCGCTTCCTGGTCTCCAAATATGATCTGCATCTTTCAAAGGGAACATTAAATAGAAGAGCTGACTAAATTATGCGTTGATTGTCGTAACCCCAAAACCTGCGAAGAATGGGATAAGGTCGGTGAACTCATATGCTTTTGTCTTGAAAGTATATTTTAATTAACCATTGGTAATAATTATAATATTTGTCCGGTTTTTTAGTAAATAAACTGGACATTTTATATCTCATATGTCAAGTTTTTTGCGCAAAAAACTTGACATATTTTCAAAAATGAGTATATTTATCAATATGAAAATAAGTGAATACATAGCAACACAAATCAAACATATTCCGGAGGATGCTACCTTTGGATATGAGCAGCTCAAAATTGATAAGACAAAATATGTAACCGCTGCAAAAGCATTGGAACGTCTTATAAAAAAAGGGGTAATCAAAAAAGTATCTAAAGGAACTTTCTACAAGCCCCAAATGACTGTGTTTGGCGAATTAAAGCCAGGCGATAAG
>JARLHD010000416.1 GCA_031292435.1 Ignavibacteriaceae bacterium | reverse complement strand
TAATTTTTGTGAAACTAAGAAACTCATTCTAATTAAATAATATAAATAACTGGCCAGGGATTAAAAATGTGTTAATTAAAGATCAGATGTTTTATTTATTGCTAATCTCCCCTTGTAAATTCTAAAGTAATTCTAAATATAATTAGACGTTAAGACTTTTTGATTCTAATTTTTCCTTTTTAATCTAAGAAGGTTAAAGATGAATGTTCTAATTAGTTGTTCCCTTCCTATCAAATCATTTTTCTTTCTTTATTCAAATAAAGCGAGAGCACCTACTATCAATCAAATACTTTAATTAACCCATTTTTAAAATTTAATTAAGGATATAATATGAAACATATATTTTTTCTTATAGTATTGCCACTTTTATTTATGGGGAATCTTCGTGCTACTAATTTTTATGTTGATTCTGAAGGAGGGCATGATGCAGATTCAGGTAAATCCGTTACATCAGCGTGGAAATCAATTTCGAAAGTAAATAGTTATGGAGAATATCCGGGATTTAATGATGGAGATATTATATCATTTAAATGTGGGGGGCGATGGATAGGGGAAACATTAATACCTACTACAAATAATCTTTTATTTAATTCTTATGGAATTGGCGATAGTCCAGTTATTGATAGGAATGGAGATAACCCTGCTTACTGGAGAGCTGAAGATACTGGAGACAGTTTGTCGGCATTTGATACCACCGGAACTGGCGGATTTTGTGTCGTTTTGGATTCAGTAAATAATATTACTTTTAATGGGATTAAGTTTATTAGAGGGTTTAATACAAATATTTTAATATGGAATTGTAACCATATAACATTTGAATCCTGTAATATTGAAAGTGCCTGGCAATCATTTTATACTAATGCTGCTCCCGGTATGATGTATATAGGCGGCGAATCGAATTATCCTTCCCATCATATTACAGTGAAGAATTCTACTATCAGCTTTTCAAGATTTGGGCATGGTGTTTATTGGGATGGAGCGAGAGAGGGACTATTTGATCATGATACTGTTAATTTTAATGGTGCAAACGGGATTCAGATTTATACAGGAAATCCTGATTCAACTTCTCCCAACATGGCAGATAGTTTTGTAGTCAGGTACTGTGTAATAAAACAAAACGCTACTTGTGGTAATGGTGAGACCGGTTTGTTTATCAATGGTGCCACCAACAGTTTATTTTACTATAATGTAATAGAAAATAATAATACGTCTGCTTACTCAGGATGCATTCAGATAGAAAATAATTATGGGGTTTCTGCTGGGAAACATGGGAATGCACCTAACAATAATGGTTTTTATAATAATACGCTTATTTGTCATGGACCTGGGCACGTTGCTATATATTTGGGTGGTGATGGTGCCTGGACAGGAATAGATAGTTTATATTTCAAGAATAATATAATATATTTAAATAATATAAGTGAATTTGCATTAGATTTTTCAGTATCCATGGGTACAGCGACTCAATTCGCAAATAATGATTATTATATTCCGTCCGGAAAAGGGAATAATTTTTTCGATTATATAGGAGATACCTGTCAAACCTTAGAAACCTGGAAAACAAAACACGGATACGATATAATTGGAAGTTTGCAAGGCGACCCATCATTCAAAAATTATGACAGCATTTATTCACTTCAAAATAACAGTCCGGCAGTTTTAAGAGGAGTTTGGCTTAATCTAAATCCCGCACAAGATATATCAGGAAGGCCTATCGGTAATCCTCCAGATATTGGAGCATATCAAAACGCCACTTATTTGTCGGGTACAATCTCAACAAACACAACCTTGAACGGTAATTATGCAATAACCGGGGATTTGAGTATTGTAGATGGTACCCTGATCATTTCACCAGAAACTCGTCTTTATTTTGAGAATGGCGCGTCCATGTTTGGTTATATACAAGCCTCGAGAGCGACATTTAATTTTATCCCTGATACGGCAGGTAATGTTGGCAATATTGTCCTTGGTGGAAGTGGAATTAGCAATGATACTATTAATAACTGCGGAACAATTCAGTTATATGGTGAGGAGGATACTCTTCAGAATTGTATTATCAACAACCCTGTTAATGGAATTTATATTTACTATGCTTCACCAAATATTATCAATAACACCATTATCGATCCTGGACACAATGGCATTTATTGTTGGGGTGTATCAAGTAATCCTATAATTTCAGGTAATCATATCTATAGGTCTGATACTCTAAAGCAGGGGAACGGTTTGTATTTCATGCAATCAGCAGGACCATTTGTTACTAATAATGATATAAGCGGTTTCAACTGCGGATTATATTCCGGGGGCGGCGGGCTCTGCTTTTTTGGTACCCCAAATACTGACGCACCAAATCCAAATAATAGGTTTTCGAATAATCATATAGGGCTCAGTGCGAATTGCTCAATTATTATATCGGCTGGTGATAAAAATTATGATATTAATTCCTTTTATCCCGGCAATTTTAATACAATAATAGCTTCAGGGAATGATACAGCCGTAATTTTACACGATCAGTCAGTTATTTATGCAACAAATAATTTCTGGGGTGCTGATGCTTCTTTCGATAACCCTCCAATTGGTAATTATTATTATGATTATCAGTGCGGTTGTGGTTCGGACAACACAGGTTCATTGTTTTTATGGGTCCCCTATCTTACTTCAGATCCATGGCAGCCGACAACGGACGGCAATTCAAATGCAGCCACTATAACTAAACCCAGTAATAAAGACCATACGAGCAAATCATTGGCAGATAATGAATCCAATAATAATATCTCCAAACCTAAATTAAATAAAGCTCCTGTGGATATAGAGGCAAAGGATAATATAATATCAGCAATATCATTGGAGAAGAGCGGTAGGATAGATGATGCCAATAAGCTATATGAGAATTTGATATCTAAAGGTAAGAATGTGCGTACAGCTCTGACAAGCCTTATCCATCAGAAAAGTAAATCATTTAAGGAAGATATATCGGGTCATCTCAGAAGTTTATTAACTAAGAATCCGGAGAATTCTGCAGCCATAAATAATGTCTTAGGAAGTTTCTCACTATCTAATAATAAGTTTGATGATGCCATGGCTCTTTATAATAACGTAATAAAGAGTGATCCGGTGGGATATGATGGGATAAATGCAAGATTTGAAAAACTCTTTGCTTACCTGAACATAAAGAAAGATAAGGCTAAAACAAAAGAACTTTTAGTAGAAATCAAATCCATGAATCTGACTGACTATGAATCTAAAACCAACATCAGTCTGGTTGAAGATTTATTGGGAT
>JARLHD010000415.1 GCA_031292435.1 Ignavibacteriaceae bacterium | reverse complement strand
TCTAATAAAGATTCATCCATAGTAACAAAAAGAACTGCGATATCACACAATTTCGATAATGCTTCAGCTTTTCGCTTTACAAACATTCCTAATACATTATTTGTTCTGTTGGGATACCAGCTAGCTAGAAATAATATTCTATATCTAAGTTCTTTCATTATTATATATATTTGTTTCTAATAATTTTCAAAAATAGCCTTAAAAACTCATATTTTCAGAGCTTTGTTATAATAGTTAAAAATTTTAAATTAAATAAATATTTATTTAGTAAAAAGACGGAATTTAAATGTCAAAAATGAGGAAGGCGTTAATTATAGGAATATCGGGACAGGATGGATCTTATTTAGCTGAACTTCTATTAAAAAAGGGTTATGAGGTACACGGCACTTCACGAGATGCAGATTTATCTAATTTTTACGGACTTAAAAAACTGGGGATATTCAATAAAGTAAAATTGCATTCAATGTCCTTAATTGATTTCAGAAGTGTCATGCAAACAATACTCCAGATTGAACCCGAAGAAATATATAACCTTGCGGGGCAAACCTCCGTGGGACTTTCTTTTCTACAACCTGTGGAAACCCTGGAAAGTATAAGTGTAGGTACCTTAAATATTCTTGAGGTTTTAAGATTCCACAAGCTTCCCATCAAGTTCTATAATGCCTGTTCAAGTGAATGTTTTGGGGATACTGGGGGAAATGCTGCTAATGAAGAGACTCCATTTAAGCCAAGAAGTCCATATGCGGTGGCCAAATCAGCAGCTTTTTGGCAGGTAGCTAATTACAGGGAGGCATATAATCTTTTCTCATGCTCAGGGATACTTTTTAATCATGAATCACCTTTAAGGGCAAAAAGGTTTGTCACTAAAAAAATTATTGACACTGCTTGTGCAATTTCCCATGGTGAAAATCTCAAACTGGAACTTGGAAATATTTCAATAATCAGGGACTGGGGATGGGCACCTGAATATTGTTATGCAATGCATCTTATCTTACTTCAAGACCAAGCCGATGACTTTGTAATATCCACCGGAACGAGTACATCCTTAGAAGAGTTTGTAAATTTTACTTTCCAATACTTTAATCTTGATTATAAAAAATATCTTGTTTTAAAAAAAGAATTTATCCGTCCTACGGATATTGGATTTAGTTTAGGGGATTCATCAAAAGCTGCAAACTTATTACATTGGGTTCCAAAAGTCCATGTGAATGAAATTATCGAGCAAATGATAAAAAACAATTTATCTATAGACTGATCATAGGATATGGGAATTGTAATCCGGCAAAGCACTAAATCTGTTTTCTTAACTTATATGGGTATTTGTATTGGTGTAATAAATACACTATGGTTATTACCCTATGCCTTGACTGAAGAACATTTAGGATTATACAGGGCAATTATAAGTGCTGCAGTTTTGTTTTCAACTTTCGCTTCGCTTGGTGCAGCAAATATTCCCACCAGGTTTTTCTTTTATTTCAAAGATTTAAAAAACAGACATAATGGAATTCTCTTCTTTATTTGTTTATTAGGTCTCACCGGATTTTTAATCCTAACCTTTTTTTTCATTCAATTCAGATTTTTGTTTGTTTCGGCTTTTATTAAGAATGCGCCTTTAATCCTTAATTATTATTTCCCACTTATTTTATTTGCTCTTATTTTATTATTTATCAACATTTTTGAGGCATACAATATAATCCAGCAGAATCCTGTAATACCGACTTTTTTAAGAGAAGTTTTGACAAGAGCTTTCCTTTCTGTATGTCTGATCCTATACCTTTTCTTTAAATTTAACTATTATTCTTTTATTTTGTTTTTAATCGGGGCTTATGCTATTATTTTATTAATTTTGATTTTTTATACTGACAATCAACATTATCTTTTTATTAAACCCGATCTTAGAATATTTAAAAGTCCATTATTAAAAGAAATATTTGTTTTTACCGGGTTTGCTTCTATGGCTAATATAAGCGCAATCATTATTACGAATATTGATAGTTTAATGCTTAGTGCTTATAGCGGGTTCAGAAACACAGGTATTTATACAATTTCTTTTTTTATTGCAGCATTTATCGCTGTTCCTAAAAAAGCACTTTCACAGGTTTTGATCCCATTAGTTTCAGAAGCCAATAAGAACTTAGATAAAAACAAATTAAATGAACTTTATAAAAAATCTTCTATTACACAGTTGATTATCGGAGGATTATTATTTTTACTTATCTGGGTAAATATTGAGAATGTCTTTAAGTTAATACCCCATGGAAGTGTCTATTCTCAAGGGAAATGGGTTGTGTTTATTATAGGGTTAGGATACTTATTTGACATGACTACAGGTATAAACCAGGAAATAGTTGGAACTTCTAAATATTATAAAATCGATTTAATGTTTTATCCATTCCTTGGTGTTATCGCTATTGGTGCTAATATGTTTTTTATTCCTAAATATGGAATTACAGGTGCCGCTATTGCAACTGCATTTTCTATATTTCTGTTAAATACTATAAGATTTTGCTTTCTTTATATAGTATTTAAAATTCAACCTTTCTCATTCAATACAGTTAAAGCATTGTCTATCTTTATTTTTGTTATTATAATAACCTATTATGTACCAGAAATTCACAATCATTTTTTATATGATATTATTTTAAAATCGTTCGTATTAACTACTGTTTTTATTTTCCTTGTGATTTTTCTAAAACCTTCAGAGGATATAAATCTTACGTTTTATAAATTGATTTCGAGAATTAAAATTTATTATAATACTGACAAATGATAATCGAGGTGAGTTGTGAATATTTATTCATTGAATGATATACTTAATCTTTTGCCTATTGGTTACAAGGTTGAAGGTAGTACTAATGATATTTCTTTTGATAATGTAAAACCAATTGAAGAAGCTAATGAAAGATCACTTGTATGGATTAAAGGGAAGAAAGAGAATAAACAGGAGCTAGTTGAAAAGACACTTGCCAAAACCATTATATGCGATCCAAACCTTTTAATCAACAAAAAATTATCAAAACAAAAATGTTTCATTATAGTAAGTGATCCCAAATTAACTTTCTTAAGAATCGCCGAACATTTCTTTGTACACAAAAAAAAATATGGGGTACACGTATCAGCAATAATTGATCCTGAAGCAGAAATTAGTCCAAACAGTTATATTGGACCGCTGACATATATAGGTAAAAGTAAGATCGGCGAGAACACATTTATTGACGGAAACTGTTTTATTTATGATGATGTTATTATTGGAAATAATGTAAGGGTGCAGGCAGGAACAGTGATCGGCTCCGATGGATATGGATATCAGAGGAATGAAAATATGGTATTCGAAAAATTTCCTCACATAGGAGGAGTTGTAATAGAAGACAATGTCGACATTGGATCCAATACATGTATCGATAGGGGTGCATTAGGAGACACAATTATAAAGGAAGGTGCTAAAATAGATAACCTGGTACATGTTGCTCATAATGTAGTAATTGGAAAACATTGCGCAGTAATAGCAAATGCCATGTTAGGAGGAAGCGTAATTATAGCAGATTATTCATGGGTGGCGCCTTCAGCATCAATATTAAACCAGGTCTCAATTGGAGAAAATGTTACGGTCGGAATGGCAGCTGTAGTAACCAAGAATATACCAGACGGGGAAACGTGGGCTGGTGTCCCTGCCAGACCTTTAAAGGAATTTATTGAGACCCAGAAAGCCATTAAAAATTTAACTAGGAGACAGGAATTATAATGGATAAGAAAAATATTTTAATATTATCCCCCCATACGGACGATGCAGAACTCGGCTGTGGTGGAACAATATCCCGCCTTCTTGAAGCAAAAAACAATATCCATTGGTTAGTATTTTCGACAGCAGAAGATTCACTGCCTAAAGGAATGCCAAAAGATACACTGAGGAAGGAATTCATCGAAGTATATAAATCCCTTGGTTTTGATAAAAAGAATATTGAAATTCTTAAATACAGGGTTAGATATTTATTTGCAAAAAGGCAGCAAATATTAGAAAAACTAGTTGAAATAAGAAAAAAGTTTCGTCCGAATTTAGTTATCGGACCATCTTTGAATGATGTGCATCAGGACCATGTGGTAGTTGCTACCGAGATGGTAAGAGCCTTTAAATCATATTCTTCCATAATCAGTTATGAACTTCCCTGGAATCATTTAATTTTTAATGTTCAGATGTTAATAAGATTGGAGCAGAGACATATAGAAAAGAAATTAGGGCTTCTCAATTTTTATAAATCACAATTTACAAAGGAAAGGAATTATTTCTCAAGAGAATTCATATTCGGTTTAGCATCAGCAAGAGGTATACAGGCAAACAGCCATTACGCAGAAGCCTTTGAAATAATAAGGTGGATTGAATAGGATGAATTATCGCTTCGTTAAGGTCACCTCCTTTTACAGGGATTTTCTCAAAAGATACTATGACCAGAATTCTAACATAATAGATTTAAGCTACGATGAACAGTTAGCACATCTTATGGATACAGGGTACAGCTGGGCTGATTTTTATTCCAAACATCTTCGTCAATTAGGTAATGAAGCATATGAAATTGTCGCAAATGCAACTCCACTCCAGAACACATGGGCCAAAGAGCATGGTTTCAGTTCTACAGGTCTTCATATTGTTCTTGATCAGTTAAAAAATTTGAAACCTGATGTAATTATGTTTCAGGATAGCTATAACTTTAACGGAGATTGGATAGGAGAATTAAGGAAATCAGTCCCCTCAATAAAATTAGTATTCGGATTTGGCTGTTCTCCTTTTAACAATTTGCATCTTATACAATTCAAAGCATTTGATTTCATGATAGTTTGCTCGCCAAGATTCTCCATTGAATTTCAGAAATCAGGGCTTAGAGTATATACATTACTTCATGCATTTGAAGACTCGCTACTTGATAAAATTGAAATTGACAACCCGTATCCCCAAATCGATTTCTCTTTTTTAGGATCATTTATCCCAGGGTCGGAAGGACATACATTAAGACAACAAGTTGTAAATCAATTAATTAAGTCCAAAATAAACCTGGATATTTATGCTCATATACTAAATATCAAACCAATGGATTTATTTTTCAGAAGGAGTGCCTATTTATCTGCACAGATAATGAAAGGATTAAAACTTGATAATGCAGCAAAATCAATACCGGGGATAAAGAAAGCATATTTTCTTTGTGAAATGCCACAAAATCCGAAGAATGTATCAGCAATTAGAAGGATAGCTAAACCACCGGTATATGGGATTGAAATGTTTAAGGCGATTTCCAGATCTAAAATAGGGTTTAATATGCATGGAGAAGCTGCGGGAGAATATGCTGCCAATGTACGCTTGTTTGAAATTACCGGTGTTGGTTCATGCATGGTCACAGACTGGAAAAAAAACCTTAATGAAATATTTGAAATTGATAAAGAAACAGTTGCTTTCAGGAGTGGTGATGAGTGTATTGAAAAAATTAAGTGGCTTTTAGAGCATCCAAAAGAACGAAAGGAGATAGCAGCCGCCGGACAAAAAAGAGTATTAAAGGACCATACGTTTAAAATCAGAGCTAGCCAGCTTAATGAAATTATATTAAAGGAATTAAAGAAATAAAGATGTACAATTTTTGCACTTTATTCGACAAAAATTATTTCAGCAGAGGACTAGCCTTATATTATTCGCTTGAAAAGTACTGTCAAGATTTTCATATCTATATTTTTGCATTTGATGACAAGACAGCTGAAGTTTTGGAAGAAATGAAGTTAGGTAAAGCTACTATCATTTCCCTTGAAGAATTTGAAGATGAAGAACTTTTAAGGATAAAGCCAACGAGGTCGATAGCAGAATACTGCTGGACCTGTACATCTTCAACAATACTTTATGTCCTTGAGAATAAAAAAATTGAATCCTGTACATATCTGGATGCAGATTTATATTTTTATTCAAGCCCCAAACCAATTTTTGAGGAATTAGGAGACAAGTCAATCTTAATTACAGAGCACCGTTATTCACCACAATACAACAAGCAATTAAAAGCTGGAAAATATTGTGTTCAGTTTGTGACTTTCAGAAACAATAATGAAGGACTGACTGCTCTAAGGTGGTGGAGGGACCGGTGTATTGAATGGTGTTATGCAAGATATGAAGATGGAAAGTTCGGAGACCAGTTATATCTTGAAGACTGGACGGAAAGATTTAAAGGGGTTCACGTGCTTCAACATTTGGGAGGAGGACTTGCCGCGTGGAATATACAGCAATATGTTTTTGATAAAGTAAATGAGCAGGTCACCGGTACTGAAATTCTAACAGGCAGAAAATTCGAAACTATATTTTATCACTTTCATTATCTCAAATTTTATACAAACAATAAAATTGAATTAGGAAGAAGAACTTTGAATGAAAATGTACTTAATATTTTCTATAAACCTTATATCAAATTCCTTGAAGAAATTAAATCAAAGATTTCATTATTCGATAATACATTTGATCCTCATGGAAAGTTAGAGGAACCTGCCGGATGGAAATCTCCCATTTTATATATTTATAGAAAAATTTATGGAATTTATAATATCTTTAATAATTCTGTTTTTTTAAGGTAGCAAATGGCTCATTTTATAAAATTAAGGACTCACTCAGATAACAGAGGAAATTTAACTGTAATAGAGAAAGATATTCCTTTTGAAATCAAGAGAATTTTCTACATATACGGTGTGGATGAATCAAAAAGAGGGGGGCACAGACATAAATCCACTGTACAAGCTGCTATCTGTATTCACGGGAGCTGTAGAGTTTCGAATAATGATGGTGAGAAGAGAGAGGAATTTATTTTAGACCATCCAAGCAAATGCCTTATCCTGGAAGCGACAGATTACCATGTTATGCACAGTTTCAGCCCCGATTCCGTTTTGCTTGTTTTAGCTTCTACATGTTTTGACCCGGATGATTACATTTGGGAAGACTACAAATGATTGAGTATGAAAATCTTGGGAGAGTAAACCAACCTTTTTTTGAAGATTACAAAAAAGATTTTGATGATACACTGAAAAATGGATGGTACATACTTGGAGACAGGGTTAAAAAGTTTGAATCTGAATTTGCTGCATATTTAGGCACAAAACATTGTACTGGAGTTGCATCCGGATTAGATGCTTTATTATTTTCATTAAAAGCAATAAATCCTGTAAAAGATTCTGAAATAATTACACCATCCAACACATATATTGCAACAATCTTATCAATTGTCCAGGCGGGTCTAAAACCAATATTAGTTGAACCGGATATCAGGTCTTATAATATTGACCCCGCCAGGATAGAAGAAAAAATCACGCCGAAGACCAAAGCATTAATGATAGTGCATCTTTACGGCAGATCCTGCGATATGGAGCCTATATTGGAACTTTGCAGGAAATATAATCTCAGTTTAATTGAGGACTGTGCACAATCGCACGGGGCAAAATATAAAGGTGGGATTACTGGAACATTCGGGGATTTTGGAGCTTTCAGTTTTTATCCTACTAAAAATTTAGGAGCGCTTGGAGATGCAGGAGCTGTTGTGACTAATTCAGATGAATTTGATAAGATGATCAGGAGATTAAGAAATTACGGTTCAGATATCAAATATTATAATGAAATTGCCGGATATAATTCAAGACTTGATGAAATTCAGGCGGGGTTCCTGTCAATAAAATTGAGGAAGCTGGATGAAATTAATACTCACAAAAGAATGTTAGCAAATATCTATTTCAAAGAATTGAAAAATGATTTTATTAAGCCTCTTCAGGATAAAGATCATTTCGATGTATACCATATTTTTAATATACGGCATGAGAAAAGGGATAAATTAAAAGATTATTTATTAAAAAATGAAATCAGGACAGATATTCATTACCCTGTGCCTCCTCATAAACAAAAGGCAATGCAGGGAATAATAACTGATCAAAATTTTCCAATATCAGAAGAAATTCATAAAACAACTTTAAGCCTGCCAATTTCATTCTTCCATACAGAAGAAGAAATAGTAAGGGTTACATCTGTGCTCAACAAATTCTAAGCTGAATTTAGAACTTAGCTAATCGTTAATATTTATATTCCGCTTTCGATAAACATCATAATCCTGAATAAGCATATCGTAATTTTCGCCGTTAGCGATTTTAGCACCAAGCTGCTGATCTCCTCCCAAAGGACCACTTTGCAACTTAGTAACTCTAAATCCAAATTTTTCTTCTAAAATCTTACCAGTGGTTCCGGTAGCATATATTTCATGCTCAAGCAATAGAAAACGATTATATTCAGCCCATTCCATAAGATCATTTTTTTTATAATCGTGGGCGACCAGAGCTATTTTTTTATAATGGCTAATTTCAATTTTTTTCCAATTCATAATTTTACCTCTTTTCAAACTAACAAGCATATAATTAATAAAGCTGGGTTAATTAATTTGTTATTTGTGACATATTAGATACAGTTATTTGTACGGGGAATAAAATTTTAATAGGTTTTGATTTATAAAAATACAAATTGAGGTTAAAATGTTTGATGATAAATATAAATTCACTTGCGTTGAGAAATTTTTAAGATATGTAAAATACGATACTCAATCAGATGAAGAGTCTACATCCTTTCCCAGCTCTGCCAGGCAGAAAATCCTTTCTGCTGAATTAGCAAAGGAAGTGCAGGGGATGGGACTTAAAGATGCCCATATGGATGAGTACGGGTATGTAATTGCTACACTACCATCGAACTCAGGAAAGAAAGTTCCTGTAATTGCTTTTATAGCTCATGTTGATACCTCACCTGCAGTAACAGGAGAAAACGTAACCCCAATAATTCATAAGAATTACAGCGGAGGGGATATTAAACTTCCAAATGATCCACACCAGGTTATAAGGGCAAGTGAAAACCCTGATCTTAAGAATATGATCGGATACGATATAATTACTACAGATGGTACTACTTTATTGGGAGCGGATAATAAGGCAGGGGTTGCCGAGATAATGGATTCTATAAATTATTTTTTATCTCATCCTGAGTTAAAACATGGTGAAATCAAAATCTGTTTTACACCTGATGAAGAAGTTGGGCGTGGTACTGAAAAGATCAATCTGGCAGACCTTGGAGCAAAATACGGTTATACGGTTGATGGTTCAAGCAGAGGTGAAGTTGAATCCGAAACATTCAGCGCTGATGGTGTTGTAATCAAGTTCCATGGCAAGAATATACATCCGGGATATGCTAAAGGAAAGATGATAAATGCTGTAAGAGTTGCGGCAGACTTTCTTGAAAATCTTCCAAAAGACAGGCTCTCACCTGAAACAACTGATAAACGAGAAGGTTATGTTCACTGCACAAATGTTAACGGAAACGAAGAACTTGCAATATTAAAGTTTATTATTAGAGATTTTGAAACACCGAAACTCAAGGAATATGAAGATTTCCTTAAAGACCTTGCTAATAAAACCGCTAATAAATATCCAGGAACAAGGTTAGAATTCGAAGTTACAGAACAATACAGGAATATGAAGGAAATACTGGACAAAAACCCGCAGGTGGTAAATTATGCAATTCAAGCGATGAAGAATCTTGAAATTGAACCTATTTTATCACCAATTAGGGGTGGAACAGACGGATCGCGGTTATCATTTATGGGATTACCTACCCCGAATATTTTTGCGGGTGAACACAGTTTCCATTCAAAGTTGGAATGGGTGGCAATACAGGACATGGAAATGGCAGTACGTGTCATTATCGAAATTGCAAAAATCTGGGAAGCTAAGAATTAAATATTGTTAAACAAAGTATAGTAAAGGGCTGCTTCTGCAGCCTTTTATTGTTTATTCTAAATTTTCAGAGTAAAAATTAAAACAATTAAAATATGAAGCAATCAAATGAAAAATATCCTGAGTGAGGTTGGGTTATTATTCGGAAGATAAAAGGGATAGGAAAAGCGAATCCTAAATAATAGTTTTGCAATAATTATTATCAGAGTTTATGAATAAAATTAAAAAGCCTGAACTTATGGCTCCTGCCGGGGATTGGACCATGTTAACTGCAGCAGTAAATAACGGTGCTGATGCTGTTTATTTCGGAGTGAACAAACTTAATATGAGATCCAAAGCTGCTAACTTCGCAATTGACGAACTCCCTAAAATTGTTTCATTCTGCCAGGAGAAAAAGGTAACAACTTACCTGACATTGAATTCCATAATTAAAGAAGACGAAATTTCTGATCTCGATGAAATTATTCCTGCTGCAAAGAAATCAGGAATTGACAGAATAATCTGCTGGGACTTATCAGTAATTCAAAAATGTAACGAATATGACATTCCATTTTGTATTTCGACTCAGGCATCTATTTCAAATTCACAAAGCGCTGCTTTTTATGAATCTTTAGGGGCTATAAGAATAGTACTGGCAAGAGAATGCTCATTAGAAGAGATCAAGAAAATTCGTAAGTCTACAAATATTGAAATAGAAGCTTTTGTACATGGAGCAATGTGTATTGCAGTGAGCGGAAGATGTTTTATGAGTCATCATCTTTTCGGGAAAAGTGCTAACCAGGGAGAATGCATACAGCCTTGCAGAAGAGAATACGAAGTTTTTGATAATGCAATTGATAAATCAATGATAATCGGAACAGATTATGTTTTGTCACCAAACGACCTTTGCACTATAGAATTTTTAGATCAGCTTATTGAATCAGGAATTAATTCATTTAAAATTGAGGGAAGGAAAAGGAGTCCTGAATACACGGCTAAAACCGTATCCGTATACAGGAGAGGGATCGATCTTTATTTTGAAAATAAGCTTGAAAAGGATTTAAAGAAAGAACTCCTTAAAGAACTTGAGACAGTATACAACAGAGGATTTTCGACAGGATTTTATTTCGGTATACCGAGTTCGGAGGATTATGCAGATATATATGGAAGCAAAGCAACTACAAGGAAAGACTATATCGGTAAAGTTTTAAATTATTATAAGAAAGCCAATGCTGCCTATGTTCAAATTGAAACCGGAAAGATTGGTACATCGGATAATATCCTGATTATTGGACCGACATCAGGTGTGGTAGAACTAAGTATAGAAAATATTATTAAGGATGATGAATCAATTCTAACTGCAGAAAAGGGAGACAGGATAACATTCCCCTGTGAACAGCTGGTCCGGCCACATGATACAGTTTATAAGATAGTTAATATTTAACAGCTTTTTCATAAACCTTTTGGGTTTAAGAAAAGCCAACAAGTCAGTCTATTTTTTAGCCTGCAATTCTTCTTCATGCTCAGAATAAAGATTTATACCATTGCGAATAATCTTATAAGCTTCCTCTTTGCCAAGAAACTCTTCAACAACAACATGCTTGTGTTCGAGTTTTTTATAATCTTCAAAGAATCTTCGAAGCTCAACCACTGTATGAGGAGGTAATTCAGACAGTTCGTTTATATAATTGACACCCATATCGTTTTTAGCGACTGCGATGATTTTGTCATCTTCTTCATTATTATCAATCATCCGCATTATGCCTATTACCTTTGACTCAATAATACATAGCGGAAACACATCAATAGAGCAGATTACCAGAATATCAAGTGGGTCGCGATCATCGCAATAAGTCCTGGGAATAAAGCCATAGTTAGCCGGATAATGAACAGAGGAATATAAAACACGATCAAGTTTGAGGAGTCCGCTTGCTTTATCAAGTTCATATTTTCCCTTAGAGCCCTCAGGAATTTCAATAATTGCGTTTACAAAAGCGGGAACTTCACTTCCGGGATTGACACTATGCCAGGGATTAAATTCTGCACTCATAATTTCCTAATTAAAAACTTAAAAATATTAACTGAACTAATATAAATACGGGGAGGAGAACAATTAGTGAAAATTTAAAAATATAGTTGAAGAAATGAGGCATTTGAATATTATTATTTTCAGCTACTGCTTTTATCATAAAATTAGGTACATTTCCAATATAGGTTACAGCACCAAAGAATACTGTCCCAAGGCATATTGCACGGAGTAACTCCTCAGCAATACCTGTAATCATATTTCCTGAATTAAGGTTTAAGCCTAACGCCAGAGAATGAAAAGTAACTGCTGCGGGGGCGCTGTCAAGAAAGCTGCTCAACAATCCCGAATAGTAATAAAACTGAAAGGGGGTGGTTACTCCCAGAATAGCTGCATTTGATTCCAGGTAGAGAAGGCAGGGAACCATTGTAACAAAGATACCAAGGAAAAGATAAGTAACTTCTTCAACGGGCAGCCAATTAAAATTATTTGCCTCTCGAAGATGTAACGGAGTTAAAAATAGGGATAGGAGAGCCATCAATAGAATAACCCCATCCCGGATGAAACTTAAATAATGGGCAGGTAGAATATTGAAAATATATTGGCCATTAATAAAAGCAATTGCGAGGATTACTCCAGTCAACCACAAAAAATTCAGTCTCCCATTTAACCGAAGGGGGCGGATAAAATTCTTATCATTTATTAGATTTTCAATAGGTTCTTTTTTATGATAATAATTATCAACAAAGAAGTAAATTATGAGCAGCAGCCCATTCGTAAACAACCATTCGAGAAATAATTTGGAAAACCAGGTAAATGAAGCACCATGCAGATACATTAGAAACAAAGGCGGATCACCCAGGGGAGTTAACAGTCCGCCGCAATTTGCCACGATACCTATAAAGAAAAGGATTGTATGAGTTTTAAATTTTCTTGCCTTGTTAGTCTGAATCAAAGGACGAATAAGAAGCATAGCAGCTCCTGTAGTTCCCATAAAAGAAGCTAGTAAAGCCCCTATACCAAGGAACAAAACATTAACAGAAGGTTTTGCTTCAATATCGCCATCCAGGAAAATTCCACCTGTAATTATATATAGAGAGCCTATGAGAATGATGAATGGAAGATAATCGAACAGTATTGATTCCAATAGCCTTAACTCCATCCCGTTAATTATCAGCCAGGCAGATACAGGAAGACTAAGAATTATTGCAACAAATAATTTGTTTTTATTCTTATGCCAAAATCTTTGACCAAAGATAGGAAACAGGGCAATTGAACCAAGCAAGAGAATAAAGGGGACAATTGTATAAAGCGGAATATTTGTATTATGCATTAATTTCATTTGTTAGGATTAAAAATATGAGAATATATATTTAAAAAACCAAAGAAGGTTTAATTTTGAATAACCTTATCAAATTCTTTATCTTTACAACTTATTTGAATAAAAATGCGATTATAATATGAGATTAAGCAAATCATTTGTCCCTACATTAAAAGAAGTTCCAAACGATGCAGTTGTTACAAGTCATATCCTATTATTAAGAGCAGGTATGATACGAATGCTTTCCGCGGGGATTTATTCTTTTTTACCACTTGGATACAAAATTGTAAGGAAAGTAGTTGATATAATCAGGGAAGAGATGGATGCAATTGGCGGACAGGAATTTCATTTGCCAGCACTAAATCCAATAGAAATCTGGGAAGAGACAGGACGTGTGGAAGCATTCGGCGATACTATGTTCCATTTAAAGAACAGAGAATATATTCTTGCACCGACTCATGAAGAAATAATAACATTCCATGCGAGAAATGTAGTAAAATCATATAAAGACATGCCGCAGATCTGGTATCAAATACAAACTAAGTTCCGGAATGAAGCAAGACCAAGGAGCGGAATAATAAGAGGACGTCAGTTTTTGATGAAAGATGCATATTCGCTGGACACATCCTTCGAGAACCTGGATAAAAGCTATAATCTACATGATGGTGCATACCGGAAAATTTTTGACAGGTGCGGATTAAAATATTTTGTAGTTGGTGCCTCAAGCGGAGCAATGGGAGGAACAGGTTCAGAGGAGTTCATGGTTAAATCTGATGCCGGAGAAGATACAGTTGCATATTGCGAATCGTGCGGTTATGCCAGTAATGTTGAAGTGGCTGAATCAAAAGTAGATGCGCTTTCAAGAAATAAAGTAAGTGGGGAGCTAAAGGAAATTCATACTCCTAATGTAAAATCAATTGATGAATTATGTGCTTTCCTTAAAATAAATGAAACACAATGTGCTAAATCGAGGGTTTATATATTCAATAATAAGCCTTTATTGATATTAATGCTTGGGAATGATGATGTAAATGAAACCAAACTTGAAAAAATATTAGGTGGTACTGTCAGACCGGGGCATACTGATGAACTGAAAGAACTAACCGGAGCAGATGCAGGTTCGATAGGTCCAATTTCATTTAATGGGAAAATAATAGCCGACCTTAGATTAAAGAACGGCAATAATCTATACAGCGGTGCCAATAAAAATGACTATCACGTCGGCGGAATAGACTTGATGCGGGACGTTCCGGAGTTAGAATATGCAGATCTCCGAACAGTAAATGCCGGTGAACAATGTATCCGCTGCGAGTCAAAACTTGATGTATTCAGTGCAATAGAACTTGGTCATATATTTAAGTTAGGAACGAAGTATTCGCTGTCGATGGGGGCAATGTTTCTTGACGAGAACGGAAAAGAGAATCCGATTATTATGGGTAGTTACGGAATAGGCGTAGAAAGGATTATTTCATGTTATGTAGAGCAGCATCATGATGAAAATGGGATAATATGGGATAAAGTATTAACACCATTCCAGGTAAACCTTTTAGCATTAAATATGAAAAAGGGAAATGTAGTTGAAGTTTCAGATAAGATCTATACAGAATTAACCAATAACGGAATCAGTGTTTTATATGATGACAGATTTGATGCTCAGGCAGGATTCAAATTTAATGATGCTGATTTACTTGGTATGCCCATCCAGATTATAGTTGGGGATAAAAAGTTAAAGGAAAATAGGGTTGAGGTGAAGGTTAGGGAAACCGGAGAGCGATTTGATATTGAGATTGAGAAGTTAAATGAAAAGATTGCAGATATATTCAAACGGACTCTTTATCCATAGTCCTAATGCGATCGGACATTACTTTCATAATCTGGGTAACAAAAATTGGCGTCTGTTGGATTAAGAAGTTGAACCTCTGTTCATCTATAACCACTACTTTACAATCCGACATTGCAACAGCAGTAGCACTTCGCGGTTTTTTATCGATTAGTGCCATTTCTCCTAAAACTTCTCCGGACTTTACAACACTAATCTGCGCTCCATCGACTGTAATCTGGACTTCTCCATCAACGATAGCATACATAACATCACCGGGATCTCCCTGTCTAAAAATAAAATCACCTTTTTTAAAATGTTTATAATCGTTATAATATTTTATAGACTTTAAAAACGACATTCCGAACTTCTCCTTACTAGAACGAGTGAAATAATTTTTAGCAATAACATTTTCTTTTTTTGTCAATTTATGGTAGAGATATAAATGAAATATATTAAAAAAAGAAATAAATTATGTTTGATTTTTTTGTGACCCGGTTAAATCCTCAAGAGAACCTATTTCCTCTATTTTTTTATCAAAATGCCAGCGAATTATGCGGGGTGAATGAACTATGATGCCTGATTTATGACGTACTGATTTTTGAACCCCCTCGAATTCAATTTCAAATACAAGCTCCGGTATGACAGTCCGTACGGGACCAAATTTTTCTAATGTATTATTACGAATAAAGTTATCCACCCTAATTACTTCCTCCTCCGTCAGTCCAATTGAAGTTTTAGCAAAAGGTACTAAAATTCCATGATCCCAAAGAGCAAAAGTATATTCCTTAAACAGCGGATTAGCACTTCCCTGTTCCAGGCGGGCATATAATAAAACTGCAAGAATAAAATGTGGATCATTTTTCCATTGGAACCAACTGGACTGTAAAATATCGAGGGAATTTGGTTGAGATATGTCAGGAATTTCGGATTCATACGTTGATTGGATCCGTTTAAGAATTATGCCATCGAAAGAAATTTTATTTCCATTATCCTTAGCTTTTTTAAGTTCATTCCAGGAACTGCATTCAATCAGCGGAGACAGGATAAACCCCGGTTCATTTATATCATTCAATAATTTAATCAGAGCGGTCCTTCTATTAATAAGTGGCTGAGTAAGGATTTCTGCATTATTAAATTCCAAAAGATCAAAGGCAACAAAAGAGACGGGTATATCTGATATTATTTTTTTGAGCGGATATCTTTTGACAATTCTTTTTTGAAGTTCAAATGGAGGGAGAAGCACATTATTTTTCATGGGAATAATTATGCCGTCTAAAACTATTCCGTCCGGGAGTCGGAAACCGGGTTCAAACAATTCAGGGAAGGTATCATTCAGCAAATCGTTATCGTGAGACCAGATCAGGGCCATATTTCCCTTTTTAATAATCCGTGACCGGATGCCTTTCCAATTCCATTCGGCTAGCCATTCATTGATTTCACCAAGTTCCTCAATTTTTTGATTGAGATTAACTGCAGATTTAAATGGGAAGGCATTATAGCAAGGAGCATTTAGAACAGGAGGGGAACATAACCAGTTAAAGAAATCGACAGTCGGAACCCAATTTCCTGATAATCTGTAAGAAATAACTGGTTCAGATATTCCACAAAAACGGGATAAAGCTTTTATTATAAGTTTAGGTAGGAGATCGATGTGGAAAGAACCGGTAACCAATTTATTACAGATATATCTTTCAGATGGATTCAACATATGCCAAATAGAAATGATTTTTTCTTTTTGAACCTGTTTTTCCTGATCAAACAGGGGGATAAGGTGATTTTCGATCAGAGCTTGCAAAGGAATATTTTCAGAATTCTTATTGACCGGCAATATTAAAGATATAGTTTCAACCAGGTTGTTGACATTGACCCGGCATTCATTAAAAAGCCACGCAGGAATTTGAGCCAATTCAAGAGACCATTCCATTAAATATTTTACAGATACAATTTTCTTATTTTTTTTGCCTAACAGCAAACCTAAAGCCCAGGCTGAATCTCCAGGAGGAACGTTTTTAAAAAAATTTACTAGAGCATTGACCTTAAAATCCGGGCGGATGGTATCATTTAGGCTATTGTATAACAAGACAAAATTTTTCATGCTTAATACTCCCCTGTTCGATTGGGGAAGATTTCCAATACACTTGCATTTAATCTTTTTTCACGGAGCCATTTTGCAAGCTGTGAAGAATATCCATGAGTAACTAAAATATTAGCGGCCTGGGATTCTTTAGCAGCCTGGAGAAGTCCTTCCCAATCAGCATGATCGGAGAGAGTGAAGCCGCGATCGAATGAAATGCGTTTTCTATTTTTTCTTATTTGCATCCAACCGGAGGCAAAAGCTGAAGAAAAGTTAGTATGTTTTCCAATCATCTCATAAATATCTGCGGATGGAGGGGCAATTATCAAAGACCCGGGGAGAAGATCATTGCTGACATGTTCATTTATAATTTGAGTTTCAGGTATTTTAATACCGGCAATTCTATAACATTGATTTATTACTTCAATGGAAGGATGCGCATAAATTGTTCCAATAGTAGAATCAAGACCAGAAATTATCCTTTGGGCTTTGCCGATGGAGTAACCTAATATTATACTTATAATATTTAATTCTTTATTACAACGCCACCAGGAATTTATTTCTTTAAAAATCAGGTTTTGACTTAACCATTTGAATATTGGTAATCCAAAAGTGGATTCAGTAATAAAGGTATTGCATTTAATTGGTTCAAACATTTCACATGTCAAGTCCTTTTCCAACTTATAATCACCGGAGATTACCCAAACTTCGCCGTAATATTCAATTCTTATTTGAGAGGAGCCGAGGATATGACCAGCCGGATGGAAAGAAACCTTTACACCATTCATATAGAGTGGTTCTGAATAATTAACAGTTTGAAGATTGATATTCTGCCCAAGTCTTTGTTTAAGTAAAGATTCTCCAGGTTTAACAGTTAGATAAGATTTAGAACCTGGGCGGGCATGATCTGAGTGGGCATGAGTAATCAGGGCTTTATCGACAGATTTATTGGGATCGATATAAAAACCACCGATCTCACAAAAGAGTCCTTTATCAGTTAATCTGACCAATGGAATAAAATTCATATTCAAGAAGTAACTTTTTCAGCAAATTAGAGTCTAAATTAATAAAAGAATATCAGGAGATAATGAACATGATCAAAATTCTTCTATTTAGCTCGATTCTTATACTGGCTGCATTAGGCGTTTCGTGCACCATGAACAGCTCATATTTTGATGATCAGAACTTACAAGTTCTGCAGGAGAAAACCTTTCAAATAAATCAAGGGAAAACATTAAATTTGGATGCTTCATCCGCTAATATAGAAATTTCCACATGGGATAAAAATGAAGTTTACATAAAGATTACAGGAAATAATCGTGCAAAGGAGAAGACTACTTTTACATTTCATAATGACGAAAATAGTATAGAGGTAGCAGCGAAAACCAAGAGTAGCTTTTGGGGATTTATTTCAGGGATAAAGATGAGATTTGAGATAAAGGTACCGAAAAATTTTAATCCAGAGACATATACTTCAGGTGGAAATATAAAACTGGAAGGATTAATCGGAAATTCTATTCTAAAAACATCTGGTGGAAATATTTATGTTAAGGATTCCAGGGGGAACGTAAGGACTAATACCTCAGGAGGAGAAATCAGGATAGAGAATGTTTCGGGAAATATTAAACTTTCAACATCAGGTGGAAATATTGCAGCGACTAATTTTACAGGTGATTTTGATGGTCGAACTTCCGGCGGGAACATTAAAATAACAGGGATTGATTCTAAAATATATGCCGAAACCTCCGGCGGGAATATTAAACTTGACTATAATGGAGCTAACAAGGGGATTGAACTTAGCACTTCAGGAGGCGACATTGCAATGAATTTACCTGCAGATTTTGACGCGGCTGCCAGGTTATCTACTTCCGGTGGACGAATTTCCTGTGATTTCAGGGGTAATAATGCAGTAAAAATATCCTCGAGTAAATTTGAAGCAGATATTAATAAGGGAGGTAAGCCACTTTATGCTAAAACTTCCGGCGGTAATATAGAAGTTTCGAAAAGATAAGAAATTAATCGTTTCTCTCTCCACATAAAACAGCCCATAGCTAGAAATAGTTATGTGCTGTTGATTTTTACCTAACTCTATCGTGACGGGGATCACGATTTGTTGATTTAATTGATTTTAATGTTGAATATTATTACGTTTATACAATGATATGGGGTAACCGTTCTTTTAAAGATATAAAGTTCTATTAGTTAAGTAAATATTAATTCATTAGAAATATGCGGGGCATAAAATGAAAAAAACTTTAGCTGTTTTTTTCCTTTCTTTTGTTATTCTCCTTTCAGGATGTTCAAAACAAAGCACAATTACTAATCCTCCATCAATTTCAACCGGCGGGATAAATTTTAAGTTTGATTCTGCTGCAATTCCATCAGGTGTAACTGTTATTTCAGCGACACTTACGAGGACTGGTTACACTTCTATAATAAAAAATCTGAACTTAATTTCCGACTCAACAGCAGATATTAGCTTACCTGCTATTCAGATTGGGACATGGCATTTGAAGGTTGATGCCAAAAATAATGACGGGACTATTTTATACACCGGCGAGACTGATGTGCAGGTACTGGAAAATGTAGTTGTACAGCTTAATTTAACATTAAATCCTGTTGCAACAGGAATGGGGACAATTTATATTTTTGTAACATGGGGGACGATTAATTCGGGGCAATGGACTGATTATGGAGGAAATCCAGTTCTTACAAGAAATAATAATCCAATCACTACAAATGGAGTAGCATATTCCAAAGTATTATATGATAATGGTATATATAAAATGTGGTATGGATCCTATTTCAGTGGCGGGGCAATAAATATATGGTATGCTGAATCTCAAAATGGTATAGGCTGGCATACTATTGGCAGTAATCCTGTATTGACGAAAGGAACATCGGGAAGCTGGGATGATTATGGCGTGGTTCCATCTTTAGTAATGAAGATTAATAATCAATACAGAATGTATTATATGGGAAGTCGTGGTCTAAATGAAATGTTAAATATTGGGTTAGCACTTTCCTCGGATGGTATCAATTGGACAAAGTACGGCGCTCCTGTCATGGCAGCTACTTCTCAATATTATATGATTGCTTTATCAAATATTATTATAAAGGATAGTACTTATTTGGCTTATTTCAATTATAACAACAGTCGTTCAGGCAGTAATAATAAAATAGGTATGGCCACTTCATATGATGGAATAAACTGGACTATGTATGCTAATAATCCGATTTTATCCGCTACACTTACCTGGGAGGGAGGAAGTATCTATTTCCCGACGGTAGTATTGGATAACAACCAGTATCAAATGGTTTATTCAAATGCGCTTCAACAGAATGCCTTTGGGATGGCTATATCAACTGATGGTTATAATTTTACAAAGCAATCCACACCATTTTTTATAAACTCAAATACAACAGAAAATTATGTCCAAATTGCTTATCCGGATTTTAAGAAATTAAACAGTGAATACCGAATTTATTATACCGGGCAGGCTGCTTCAGGAGAATTATCAATTAATTTACTTAAGATTCCGAATTAACAAATTATAATAATTTATTAAAATAGATAGAACTAATATTATGAAAAAAGCATTGTTGGCTATTATTTTTCCTTTTCTTTTTCTCCTAATAGGATGTTCAAAGCAAAACACAATTACTAATCCTCCATCAATTTCAACTGGCGGGATAAATTTTAAGTTTGATCCCGCTGCAATTCCATCAGGTGTAACTGTTATTTCAGCGACACTTACGAGGACTGGTTACACTTCTATAATAAAAAATCTGAACTTAATTTCCGACTCAACAGCAGATATTAGCATACCTGCTATTCAGATTGGGACATGGCATTTAAAGGTTGATGCCAAAAATAATGATGGGACAATTTTATACACCGGCGAGACTGATTTACAGGTACAGGAGAATGTAGTTGTACAGCTTAATTTAACTTTGAACCCTGTTTCAACAGGAATGGGTACAATTTACATTTTTGTCACTTGGGGGACAAGTAATTCAGGGCAATGGATTGATTATGGAGGAAATCCAATTTTAACCAGTAATAATAATCCATCATTCCCAAATGGAGTAAATACAACAAAAATATTGTATGATAATGGAGTCTATAAGATGTGGTATGATGGGATATATAATTCGGCAGTTGCCAGTATCTGGTATGCTGAGTCCCAAGATGGAATTAATTGGAACACAGTTGGCTCAACCCCAGTGCTTTCAAAAGGCGAATCAGGTTCCTGGGACGCATATGCAGTAACTATTGCTGCAGTTATTAAATCAGGAAATACTTATATGATGTATTATAATGGGCATCAAAATTATTCAGATGATATAAGCACAGGATTAGCATTATCAACAGATGGAATTCACTGGAGTAAAAATCCTGCCCCAATAATTGGCATTACAGACGGATATTATCATTTTAATTTTATGGACGTAGTTAAAAAAGACAGTGTTTACTACGGATATGGAGACTTCAAAACCTCAAGCACATCTACTGCCGGAATAATATTTGTTGCTACTTCAATAGATGGCCTGACATGGTTAAGGCAGCCAATTTTGAATGCTACCCTAACGTGGGAATCTGGAAGTATTGGTTTTCCTACAGTAATTTATGACAACAATACATTTAAAATGATTTATTCTACTTCTAATGGCGCCTTTTTCGGGTCGGCAACTTCTACAGACGGTTTTAATTTTATTAAATCGTCCGACCCAATGTTCTCTCAATCAAATATTCCTAATGGTCAATATTCGATCTGGTATCCAAATTATAGAAAGATTAATAATGTTTCTTACTTATATTATACAGGAGATAATTCCTCAACCGGACAATCTATTCGTGTCGCCAGAAATTTTAACCAATAAGATAACTAGTAAATAAAGGGGTTAATTACCCCTTTATTTATTCAACCCAAAGTCCAAATTTGTAAAGCCGTTTTTCTTCAGATATTACTTATGGATAATATTTACAAATTATTTCTAAACATTTTAATATCTTTGATTAAATTAACTATTGAGATATAGATTTAGGTTTTATACTATTATTTATAAACATTAACTGCATTATGAATAAATTAATATATAATTTTGTGAATGACGATGAATTGCTTCGTATTACCAACAAGATTAAGGAATATGAAAAGCTGACTGCAGGCGAGATTTGCGTAAGTATAAGGGAGAGAAAGACTTTCTTTCAAAAAAGAAAAAGTGTACATGATCTTGCCAAACTGGAATTTGCAAGATTGGGGATTGGGAAGACCAGAGATAAAACTGGAATTTTAATTTATATAATTTTAGAAGAGAGACAATTCTTTATTCTTGCAGACTCAGCTATTAATAATAAGGTAAACGAAAATACCTGGCACAAAATTAAAGATGGCATGCAGGAATTTCTTAGAAAGGGGATGTTTTCAAAAGGAATTTTACATGGGGTAGAGGAAACAGGAAAGGTTCTTGCTGAACACTTTCCCGTAAAACCTGATGACACTAATGAAATACCGGATAGAGTAATTTTAAGTTAATTTAAATTGTTTAAATGCGGGAGTACTTTTGCTTTTATAGCCTGCTTGGGTATTGCTCCAATTACTCCGTCAACTATTACTCCATTTTTGAAAATACCTAAAGTTGGGATACTTCTGATGCCATACTTTATAGCAATTTCCTGATTTTCATCGGTATTTACTTTAACAACTTTAAGTTTCCCCGTAAGTTCTTCAGCTAATTCATCAACCAAAGGAGAGACCATTCTGCAGGGACCGCACCACGGAGCCCAGAAATCCACCAATACCGGAATATCAGATTTAAGAACTTCCTGATCAAAATTAGTGTCGGTTCCTTCAACTGTAAATTTCATAACAATTCCTTTTTTTGTTAAATAAGATGCATTAAATAGAAAATAGATTCAAGGATATATATTAATGCCACAAACTTCGAACGCGGATGGCAGCAAGATACCGGCATAACTCATATATTGTACTTTGAGAGTACTTTGAGAGTACCTTGCTTGTACTTCCGGAACCCTTCCGTCCATGGTTGAACATCCTTATTTACAATTATTTTACCCAATATCATCAATTTCAACATCCCGGTTTCCAATAGCTAAATTCTTAATGAAGAAACACTCTCTACTATTTAGCTGATGAAATGTTACTTTTTGTTACGGATTATCTGATTGGCAAAAAAATGCTCTTGCAGTGTATGCCTTTGGAATTTTTAATGAATATTTACTGAAATTTGAAAATAACAGTAAAACGCAAGCTAAATAGTAGAGAAGCTTTGATTTGTGATATGAACGACCAGGTGTTTTGAATAAAGAATTATTTATTTTGAATTATTAAACTTACGCCATATAACATTGTCAAATAAATCAAATGATAATATTTATGATTAACGAAAGGAGAAAAAGATGAGTGCGGAAAATTTGATAAAAAAAGGGGCAACGATATTTTTTACGTTTTTACTATTTAGTTTTATCTTTGTTGCTGGTTGCAAAAAAAATGATACGGTTACGAATCCAGCAACCACGACACAGGATCCCCAGGCAACACAAGATGCTGCAACAAGTATTGGGGGATCATTGGCAATAAATAATGGTGGAATATTGGACCAGGTTGCCGATTTACTAAACACTCCAACTACAACTGGTATTTTAAATAAATCAATTAACTCTGACCCTAACGAAATATCTACTGCAACATTTTCATATGACTCAACCACCGGATGGTGGACAGTAAATATAGACCGAACGAGATCGGGAATTTTATGGTATGCTCATTATACAAGAGAATATATGCATCAATTTTTAAATAGCAGCGGTGTATTTCAGAAAAAGTATATAGACAACGGGGATACTGCTTATTCTGTAAATCATAAAATTGTGGGAGGAACAGGTACGTTCTATAATTTGTGGCTGTCCCATAAATTAACTGGACTTTCATGCACATGGACAGGAATAAATACAAATACACCAACAGTGACTATCAATACCAGTTCACCATACTCAAGATCTGCAATTGATACAATATTCGGATCAGGTGGCGGAGTAAGAACTCTGGATCATACATTAACCGTAAATTTTGTAAATGTTGTAGGTCCGCGAGGCACTGGATTAGACTGGTGGTTAAAAACTTCAGGAACGTTGACTGGCCATTATCATGCAGTTGTTACTTTCGAAAAGGGAACAACTTATAACGAACATACAATTGACAGGGATTTTACTGTTACTTTAGGAGGAACAAAACTAGTAATTGTTGTTGGTGGAGTAACATACCAAGCAGACCCGAATACCGGAGGAATATAATAAAGTGAAATTTCCTATGGAATGATCCAATTTGATTATAAAATCCCGCTTCGATTGGAATAACCAAAAGAAGCGGGAGGTTTAATTGATTAAATAATTAATCTTCCTGCAGAATTCCTTCAACGGGGACTTCAATTATTGAGTGAGCTTTTTTCCTGAATAGTTTTTTGAAGAATGCAGGAATAGATTCTTTCCATAATTCAAATTTCATATAGACTACAGGGACAAGAATTAGGGTAAGGAACATGGAACTTGTAAGTCCACCTATAAGAGCCCAGGCGAGTCCAGACTTCCATTCAGACCCTGAGCTTGAAGATAATGCAATAGGTGACATACCGATAATCATTGAAACAGTAGTCATTACTATAGGTCTTATTCTTGCATTTCCAGCTTCAATCAAAGCATCGAAAGTATTCATTCCGGTTAGTTTCATTGCATTAGTTCTATCGACAAGAAGAATAGCATTTTTACCTACAAGTCCAATAAGCATTATTATTCCAAGAATAGAGAAAATGCTTAATGCTTTCATGGTTAATGCAAGCGCCAGTAAGGCACCCACCATAGCAACAGGAATTGAAAACAGAACTACAAACGGATACAAGTATGAATCGTATAGCGCAACCATTACCATATAAACAAAGAGGATTGCAGCCAACATTGCAAGACCAAGACTCCCGAATGAATCAGTTTGATTTTTCAAATCACCATCATAGGAAATTTGAACACCTTTTGGAAGCTGGGTTTTTGCCATTTGGCTTTTAATATCATTTCCGATACTGCCGCTGGGACGTCCGATTACCTGAGAAGAAATGATGACCGC
>JARLHD010000003.1 GCA_031292435.1 Ignavibacteriaceae bacterium | reverse complement strand
TCCAAGAGAAGCGGCGAAAGATTTAATTAGAGTATATGTTGAGAGAGGAGACAGCCTCGATAGTTTACGAGCTGGACAGCTTGGATATTGCGGCGGAGATTATTCTGCTAGTATCGGAGGATACGCGGGAGAGTTACCCGATCTTGTAAGAGTTAAGTCGGATAAAATAGCGGTGAGTAAGATTAATGGACAGATTATTAATCCGCAGATATTTTCGTTAAAAGAATTATTTGACGAGATAAAGTCGGGAGTGAGACAGCCTGTTTTATTTTAATTATATGACGGAACAACAGACTTTATTTAAGATAGAAAAGCCGGTTGATACTAATAAGAAATTAGAAGATGATAGATACGATAAGAATTATTTTTTTAGACAGATTTTGTCAGAGGAGTATTTATGGGATATGCGTTGCTGGTTTAAGCCTAAGCAGGAATATTCCAGAGATGAAGTTAAGCAACAGATATTGAAATGGCTTAAGGATGACGAAAATGGTAAGTGGACTTACAATTGCGGGCATTGTGTTTATTGTATGAACAAGTTATTAGAAAGAGGTTTAGCAACCATAGATGAAATTGTGAACTTAGTTTTAAGGAATGATAGAGTGAAGTGCGCTGATGCGATAGGAGCGTGGTTTAAAAATTGATTTTATTTTTATGAAAAGATTTATAGCTCAGAAAGTGGAACGATGTTCAAATTGTGAGTGTGAGTTAACTAAAGGTAGTAATGTTTATATTGGCGAATATGAAGATGTTTTATGTGAAGATTGCTTTGATGAAAGCGAGAGAAATTATAGAGGTGAGACTTATGGATAGTAAGCCCTTCGGGGATTATTATATATAGACCGAGTGCTAATTATGCAAGGTCGGCAGAAGACAGGTTTACGCAGCCTGTTTTTTGTTTATTACCCAATGCCAAACCCTAAGTTTAAATGCCTTCGTTTGCTCAAGTCGCTAAAGCGTCATTCGCCCTCAGTCCTTTAATCTTTACGCCTAATATATGACCCTGTAAATTTAAAGCTAACCTTAATAAATACAATAACTTAGATTGAAAAACCTGTAAATAACGACCTCCTGACATTTTTAATGCTTTTACAGGATATTTACAGGTATTTTCTTTATATTAACCCAAAATTTTAAGGTTTTTTGTGGATAATAACCTCATTGAACTTATCGAAAAAGCAAAAGTTGTTCTTCCTGAAAAATATGAGGGAGATAAAATATTATGGGATATGCTTTATCATATCCGGCTGCTTAAATATGTGCGCCAGTCACAACTTAAATTAATTAATAAAAAATACACTCAAATTTGCTCAGTAGATAAACTGGACTACCTATCTTCTATTTGCCTGCTTGGTAATCTATCACAAGACATTTATTACGCAACCGATAAGGTTTTATCTATTTTAGAAGAGCAAGGATATAACATCAATCTACTTCCGCCTGAGTCCGGGGGATTTGGTGATCCGAACCAGATAAACAATACCGAAGTTTTTATCCAAGCTCTTAAATTGCCGAATTTTAAGACTCTGCTTTACCCCCGTTTTCCCCCAGATAAACCCTATGTAATTCCCGATGCCCTATTGGTTTTAGAGGAAGAAGGCAGATATAAACTTGAGTTCCTGGAAATAGAGGCTAGTAAATCTAATTGGGATAATTGGCTGGAAAATAAGAGGATTAATTACTTAAGGTTGTCACAAGAAGAATTAGTTTATTATTACTGGAAGAAACAATGCAAATTACTAAATATCAGTCCGCCCAATATAAAAGATTTTAAGTTTTCGGTCAGTATAATCGGAGAGGTTAAAATGGATTTTGGAACAGGGTTTAATTTTATAGAGAGGTTTTAATGGATTTTTTTGATGAATTAGAAAATAAACACCCGTTAATTTTTCTTGGGTTGATAGCTTCGGGTTTAGGATTTTTTGTTATAGTAATAATCGGTAGTCTATTAAAAAATTTGAGTCCTATTACTTTGTTAATGGTTGATTTAGTTATTTGCTATCTTATTTTTATTATTTTATTAATCATTAATTTTTTAATGAAAAAACACGATAAAAGGGTTTAATTTTATGGATAAATTTTGATTAACCGAGCCAAAAGACGACATATTGCTTATGTTTTTGCTACAATAACCTTTGTTTTTATTATGATTAGTTTTATAATATCGCAGAAAAAACATTCAGAAAGTA
>JARLHD010000414.1 GCA_031292435.1 Ignavibacteriaceae bacterium | reverse complement strand
AGTTTATCGATTTCGGTTTGGATTTCGATTGTTTTGGAAAGGGCGGTTAGTATTTTACAATAGTTTATTATTTCTTCAAGTTTAAGTGTTTTACCTTTTCTGTCTTTAAGCCATTTATCACAGACCTGATAGCCGCCGATCTGATAATTCCAAACTTCTTCTTTTACGTTATTAAAATATTGGGTTTTGTTTATCCAGACTTTTTCATCTTCATAATATGGCTTTACAACTTTATGGTTTCCATGCATTGGATATTGACCTAATGTTTTATCCAATACTTTGGATTTTAGCAAATGTATGTCCGCAAGTTGTTTTCCAAGTTTGCCTAGTGTTTTAAATAAAATGTAATCTGCTGTAAATGGAACACGAGGGAAATCCATTTTTAGGAATTCAGCATATTTTGATCGATAGATATTACTATAAAGAACTGCGTAGACATAATAAAATATTTCTTCAGGTTTAACTTTTTTCTTGAAATTACTTTTTAGCTTATCAAATAATTCCTTTTTAATGTTTGGCTGACGGGTTTTATATTCTACTTCGTCTTCAAACATCATCATTTGGACAAAAGCATTCTTCCTTTTACCTTTTCTTTCAGGATGTAGATAAAGTGGAAGAATTGAAGTTATTGAAACGGCCGAGGTAATGGAATGTGCATCTATAAGACTATCAGATATAAATACTGGTAAAAACCCAGCCTTATCCAGCTGACGTGAAAACAACATTCCAACATTTTCCTCCAGCATGTGGTACATAGTATCCCCACGAGGCATACAATGAAATCCCCGGGAATTGCCAGTATAATAAGTATAACGTGTGTCAAATGGACGATATAAAATCCGCTTTAGATTATTTTTCAACAATCCACTATCGATTAAATCTTTTTGAGCAAGTTCTACTTTCCAATCTCTTGTATCGACTCCAAGTTTATAAGTAGCTCTTGCTAACTCGGGTTCAAGTCTTGCAAAATTACTTACCCGATCCCATATTTCATTTTCAGTTCTCCCAATGGTTAAAGCATCTCTTGCTGTAACAATACCGACACTATTTACTGGGAATATGTCTGTGATTTTCATAAATGTCTGATATGACTCTTGCAGCTTTTGATCCTGGGGAATAAAAAGATAGAACTCCTTATTGGGTTCAAGCTTATCCCATTTTACATTTTTAATATTATGCTTATTAAGCCAATCGTATTTAGCGTCTCTTAATCCAAATAACTCACTATGCAAAACTGATTTAGTTTTTTCTATCTTGTGTTTGATAAAGAATGCGATTGCTACGCCTTGCTGGATATCAAAGACATTTTCATCTTTACTTCCATCTTTGGCTTTTTCCTTCTTAAGACTATTTCCATGAAGATCGAGGATATAGATTTCATCAAAACTGTTCATTAAGGACTTGCGCATACCCCTGAAAGTGGGGTTATCGAGATAACTATGGTTTGTAATAAAACCTAAAACACCTTCACCTGCCTGATCAATTTTCCATTGAGCAAAACGAATGAATTTAACGTAATCATCCTGCAGCCATTTAGAGTTTTTTTCACCAAGAGGTTTGCCATCAACCTGATAATATTCTTTAATCACATCTGATATCCATTCGCCGGTATTAGATGAGTGACCAGAATAAGGCGGGTTTCCAAGTATTACAAGAATAGGAACCTGATTTTTTATTTTACCAGCTTCATGACTTTCATGAGAAAGAGATGACATACCAGGAAACTTAGATTCATCAAGTTCCTGCATTTCAAGAGTGTTGGTTAAATAATATTTTACACGCTCATCGTCAGACATTGTATATCCAAGTTCTTCCAGAAGGAAAGACATTTTCATATGCCCGATAGCATAAGGAGCCATCATTAACTCAAAGGAATAATAATTTTGAAGAATCTGATCTTTAAGAAATCCTTCTACTGCTCCTTTTCCATATTTACCTTCAAATTCCTTTACTGCAGTTTCGATTGCCTTAGCTAAAAAGCCAAGGGTTCCGCCAGCAGGATCAAGAAGTGTTATACTTTTGGATGCAAGACCATCAGCAATATCATACTTATCTTTTAATATCTCATGAAGAGAGTGGACAATAAATGAAACAACGGGTTCTGGTGTGTAATATACTCCTCGTTTTTCCCGTGTAGCCGGATCATAAACCGAAAGGAATGTTTCATAGAAATGAAGAACAGGATCGATCCCCTTTCCCTCATGATAATATTGATCAAGAATTTTCTTTGCATCCGAAACCGCAAGTACTTCCGAAATATCATCAATAATTACTTCCATTTGCTGGGGAAGATCTTCTAATGAGATAAACTTGAAAATATCCCTTAATATTCCAATAGATTTAGGAATAAAGGAGTAAGCAAGTTTTCTATTAAAATCTTCAGGGGCACGGAGGCGGGCGGCGAATAATCCATAGGTGATAGTCTGAGAATAAAGATCTGCAAATTCCTCTTCACTAATTCCAGCGATTAAAAATTCCTTAAATGCTTCGTAGAATCCATGGATTGATTTGGTTCCGGATTTTAATTCTTCGGTGACAATTTCATCTTTCAGGAACTTGGTTCTTTTTGCAAGTTCAACGGCAAGGGTTTTTGCTGTAAATGTTTTGGGAAGGGAGAAATCCAAAAACCTTTGGAGGAGTTCATATAATTCATCTTCATTTTCAACAGGGGGAGCAGCAGAAAGTTTCTTAATAATAAAAGGACGGGCAGCAGAAACTTTAGATATTATCTGACCATTCCGGTAGAGCCGGAACTCTGTATAGTTAGTAAGGATTACGTTAGGGAAAGTGGAGAGATATCTTTTAAGCTGACCGGAATCTTCAATTCTGTCGAGGTCAGCGCCTAAATCTTTTGCTTCGATGTAGCCGATAATTTTCTGCCGGCCATCCCAAATACTGAAATCGGGATTACCGGCTTCGGTCTTTTTGGGAAGGATAGTAACATCGACTTTCTTTTTCCTTTGGGTTTCAGAAAATTCCGATATAAAATCGGCAAGATGTTTATAATAGGAGGGTTCTGTTGCATCCCCCTTTTTATAGGTCTTAAAGAGATTGGAAACGTATTTTTTCAGCATAATTGAAGGATATTGCAAACCATAATTTTAAACTCATTTCAACTTAAAATATTTTGGGGAATGGGTCAAATTT
>JARLHD010000413.1 GCA_031292435.1 Ignavibacteriaceae bacterium | reverse complement strand
TTCTATAAACTTTGCCAATATTTTGATTTGAAGATGGCGAATAAACAACTAAAGCAGCATAATAACTTATCCGAGCTGCAGGGTTATTTATAGAAACAGAAGATGCAGGAATCCAATTCCTGACATAAATGGTTGAACTATCAGGAATTGTAGGAGGAATAAGACTAAACGTTCCAAAAGGACTTATTAAACCGCTATCAAGAATCTGATAATTATAGGCGCTACTATTTAAGGGAATAACAAACCTAAGCTGATAACTACTGCCAAGGTTCCAGTTATTAATTTGTCCTTGTATGCGAGATATTTTTTGATCAATACCAGTGCTAACGGGGTTGTCGTTTTGTTTACAGCCATTAAGTAAAAGAAAGGTTGAAACGAAAAATATCAGGAAACTTATTTGGTGTTTCATTGATTTGCCAGCATAGTTAAACAATAATAGGTTCAACTAGTAATTTATAATCCATTTCTGAAATATGCAATACAATTATTGAAACTTATTTGACAAAGTAAAGTAATCTGATTTATTATGTATAAAAAATAGGATTGTATTTCCAATTGATATTTAATATGTTCATAATAAATCATTTGATATAGCGTATGGTTTAATATATCAGGGTTCGGGACTAAAATAATTATTTATTTTTTTAACTTTGAAGGAGTAGAAAATATGCTTTCAGCAAAGTGTTTATATTTAGTTATTTTTTTTCTAATAATCGTTCCTTTCTCAACGGCTGCATTAAGTCAAACAAAGGATAAAATCAATCACTCAATCATAGTTTGTCCAGAGCCAAACTGCGGGTTTGCCACCTTTGCTTTTGATTCATCCCAGATTCCTTTGACCTATTTGAACCATAGAACAATAATGCACAATAAAGAAACAACGATCGAAGAATACAAATTATTAAAGAGATACTCGGCTTATTCTACGGATATACCTGGAATAAAAAGAATACATTGTCCATTGTGTGATAATTTTGTTGAATGGTCAAAGGATATAAAGGAACTCAAACTCGATTTAGATTTGCATACTGCGCTGGTTCATAAAATGCAAATAAAAGAAGATGAGATAAAATCACTAATTGAATAACAGGTATCGAGTTTATTGAACTATCCATATATATCCTGAGAGTTAATTGTGCAGTTCATTGAGTTATCCGGAAATTCCGGATAGCTGAGGAAGTATAAATAAATTTTTAAATCCTCTATATAGTTAGGTACCAAATTCGGGTTTCCGCGAAAAATATATTTTATTTATTTTTTCGCGGATTCTGTATCATAATGGTACATACTATAATGGTAAGTGAACTGCCTATATATGTATTAGGTGGATAATCCGGAAAATTGCGAAAAATAAATAATATTTATTTTTCGTAAATATATTTTTGATGGTACTCGAGATTTTCACGATTTGGTCTATCTAATGGATTAGCGGGGAGGGAGATTTTGCGGGAGTTCATTTCGTAATAGATCTTGCCGTTATGGTATTCGCTTTCGAGGTGTTCACTGACTTTGAAATAGTAATCGGGGGTGATGGTTACATATCCTTTATCGAATAGTTTGTGGATATCTGCG
>JARLHD010000412.1 GCA_031292435.1 Ignavibacteriaceae bacterium | reverse complement strand
TGTCACCAATTGAGAATATGATTCCATGAAAAGGTATTTATTAAATTCCTTAAGCGAAAAAGAAATCACCGCACTCACACGGCGTCCTGCAATTGATTTCGAAAAAACATTTGCAGTGGTAAGACCCATTCTTGATGAAATTAAAAAAGATGGTCTGCAGGCGGCTGTTAAATACGCAAAGCAGTTTGATGGGTTTTCCCCTCCTTCAATTTATGTTGAGGAACACGAATTCGCGGAAGCCGAATCATCTCTCAATCCCAAAGTAAAGGATGCCTTAAAATCAGCCAATTCAAATATATTCGCTTTTCACAAAGAAGAATTCCCCCGTAATATAAGTAAGGAAACACAGCCCGGTGTCTTATGCTCACGTCAATTCCGTCCCATTGATAACGTCGGTCTGTATATCCCCGGTGGCAACGCCGTCCTTCCCTCCACTGTTCTTATGTTAGGCATCCCTGCCCTGATTGCAGGTTGCCGGAGAGTAGTCCTGTGCACTCCCGTAAAAGGTGAAAAGATAAACCCCGCGGTTTTATACGCCGCTCTGTTGTGTGGAATTAAAGAAATAATAAAAATAGGCGGTGCCCAGGCAATAGGACTCCTCGCTTACGGCGACCCTTCATTCCCTAAAGTGGATAAAATATTCGGACCCGGTAATCAATTCGTAACCGCCGCGAAACTCCTCGTTAGTACCGATTCTGCCGGCTGTGCCATTGATATGCCCGCCGGTCCCAGTGAATTGCTTGTCATATCCGATGAATTCGCAAACCCCTCCTTTATTGCAGCCGATCTTCTTTCACAGGCAGAGCATGGTGCAGATTCCCAGGTAATTTATATTACTACCTCCACAATAAAAGCCGGTGAAGTTGAAAAAGAAATTGCTAAACAGCTCCCTTTATTGCCCCGTAAAGACATAGCTGCAGAATCTCTAAAGAATTCTTTCATTCTTATAACAGATTCAATTCCCGATGCAGTTAATTTCAGTAATTTATATGCACCCGAACATTTAATCCTTAATACCCGGCATCCGGATAATTTTACTGATCTTATAAGGAATGCCGGCTCCGTTTTCCTTGGTGAATATTCACCTGAAAGCGCAGGGGATTATGCATCCGGCACAAACCATTCTCTCCCTACTTCCGGCTTTGCCCGCTCCTTCAGCGGTGTAAATGTGGAATCGTTCATGAAAGCAATTACCTTCCAGTCCCTAACAAAAGAAGGATTGGCAAATATTTCCTCTGCAGTTGAAACCCTTGCTGAGGAAGAAGGTCTGTTCGCCCATAAAAATGCAGTTACTATAAGGCTCAAACAATGATAAATGAATTGGTCAGAAAAAATATCAAAGAACTTAAACCATATACCTCCGCAAGGGATATGTATTCACGCGGCATCCTCCTCGATGCAAATGAAAATAGCTTCGGCTCCGTGGTTGAACTGAAAGGCGAATCCCTTAACCGCTACCCCGATCCGCACCAGATGTCCATGCGTGAATGGCTGTCCGCATACCTCGGCATCGATTATCAAAGGTTATTCTTCGGGGTGGGTTCCGATGAAATTATTGATCTCCTTATAAGGATATTCTGTGAACCTGGCATCGATTCAATTATGACCCTCGAACCTACCTATGGTATGTATAAAGTCGCCGCCGATATCAATAATGTAAAATCAGAAACGGTTTTGCTTAATGATAATTTTGATATTGATACCGAAGCTGTCCTGAGCAGTTGGAATAATAAAATAAAACTGATATTTCTCTGCTCTCCTAATAACCCCACCGCAAACTTGCTTAATAAACAATCTATCGAAAAGCTCCTTCTTAAAACCAGGTCAATAATTGTGGTTGATGAAGCCTATATCGATTTTGTGGAAGATGATGCTTCATGCATCGGCTTAATAAACCAATACCCCAACCTCGTCATCCTCCGTACCTTCTCTAAAGCATGGGGATTGGCAGGCATTCGCCTCGGTTACTGCATCGCCGATGAAGAAATAATAAATTACCTCTTCAAAATAAAAGCCCCCTATAACATAAGTTCCTTAACAAGAAAAGCTTTCCACGATGCCTTTTCAAACATCAGTAAAAAGGATGAATTCGTCTCCTCAATCCTTAAAGAAAAACAATTTATTATCACGGAATTAAATAAATTACCCGGTATTGATAAAATATTCCCATCGGATACTAACTATATCTTAATAAAAATTAAAGATGCCCGGTCTGTGCAAAAAAAACTAGCCTATGATGGAATTATAATCCGGGATCGGAGTAATCAGCCTAATCTCGGTGACTGCCTCCGCATAACTGTCGGCACGCATGATGAAAATATTCAGTTGTTTAATCTCCTGCACAAAATATTAATTAAAAATAATACCCTATGAAAACAATTTTGGTTGATGCTAAAATATTCTGCTTAGCTTCTCCCGATTCTGCGGGATTGATCTCAGGATTAAAATTATTGCAGTCTAAAGAATGTAAACTCTACATTGATGGTTTACCCAAAACCCTTAATCCTCTCATTCTTAAGATTCTGAAATCAGAAAATATTACCCTTAATCCCAAAGTTAAAAACATCACCTTCAATTATATTATAGCCTTGAAAGCGAAGAACCTTTTGGTCAATAATGAAACTAAATTAAAAACCTTTCAGGATGTATCTGAGTTTATCGTCTCCGGGTTAAGGTTCGCTCATGTAGTCAGGGAAACTAAGGAAACGGATATCTCCGTTGTAGTGTCACTGGATAGTAAGCTGGAGGGAGAAATAAACACAGGCATCGGTTTCTTCGATCATATGCTCTCCCAGATCGCCCGCCACGGAAATATTTACCTCCGAATAAATGTTAATGGCGATCTTCATGTCGATGAACACCATACGGTTGAAGATACCGGACTCGCACTCGGAAATGCAATCGCCGAATCTCTCGGAAATAAAAAAGGAATTAAACGCTATGGCTTCTTCCTCCCTATGGATGATTCCGCAGCTTACTGCGGACTCGATTTAGGAGGTCGCGCATTCCTTAATTTCAATGCTGAATTCAAACGCACTGCTGTCGGCGGTTTCCCTACTGAACTTACGGAGGAGTTCTTCCGCGCATTAAGTACCGGTATGAAAGCTAATATTTATCTCAAGACCAAAGGCAAAAACGATCACCACAAGATCGAATCCCTCTTTAAAGCATTTGCCAAAGCACTAAACGAAGCCTGCCGTATTGATGGTAGAGCCTTAGGAACCCTCCCTTCAACAAAAGGACTCCTATGATTGCCATTATAGATTACGGCGCCGGCAACGTAGCCTCTGTCGCAAATGCAGTTACACGTCTCGGCTGTCCCTTCAAAATAACATCGGATATAAATGACCTTACAAACGCCGAAAAAATAATATTTCCCGGTGTCGGTGAAGCCTCATTCGCAGTAAAAAGATTGCAGGAATCGGGACTCATACTCTTCCTTCAGCAGACTAAAAAACCTATGCTCGGTATCTGTCTCGGTATGCAGCTCATGTGCATTCATTCAGAAGAAGGCAATGTGGATGGACTCAATATCTTCCCCGTCAATGTTGTCAGGTTTAACAGTTCAGATACAAAAGTCCCCCATATAGGCTGGAATACCGTTCAATATAATCCCAAAAATAAATTGTTCAGCGGCATTAAACAGGATGAGTTCTTCTATTTCGCCAACTCATATTACGTTCCCCTTGATAACTCAACCACTTCCATTACCGAAAACAAAATTACCTTCTCTGCCTCTCTGGCAAAGGATAATTTCTTCGGCGTACAGTTCCATCCGGAAAAATCTTCTGAAGCCGGACTCAAAGTATTACAGAATTTTATTGACTATTAAAAAGGAAAACACAATTTGCTAATAATACCCGCTATCGATATTTATGATAAAAAAACTGTCCGCCTCTCCCGCGGAAATTATAACGATATTACATATTATCCTCTCTCCCCGCTCGCCCAGGCAAAAGAGTTTATGCGCTTCGGATTCAAACGCATTCATATAGTCGATCTCCTCGGTTCCGCCAATGGCGAAATTACTATTCTTGATAT
>JARLHD010000411.1 GCA_031292435.1 Ignavibacteriaceae bacterium | reverse complement strand
TATATCCATGCCGAATTCAAGGCCAAGGTTTTCAACAATTTCCATTAATTCAGCTAGAGATTTTCTACCAAAGTTTCTGAATCTGAGCATTTCAGATTCATCTCTTTTTACAAGGTCGGCTAAATTTTTAATGTTCGCGGCCTTTAAGCAGTTATGAGATCTTACACTTAATTCAAGATCATCAACACTGGTTAAAAGAATTCTTTTTATTCTTTCTTTTTCGCTATCCTTTTGGCTGACAGCCTGTTCTTCTTCCTGATCAATATCGAAATTAATAAATAGCTGGATATGATCTCTCATGATTTTAGCAGCCTGTGTAAGAGCATCATCCGGTGTTATTGAACCATCAGTAGCGATTTCAATAGTTAATTTTTCAAAATCATTTTTATCACCAATCCGTACATTTTCGACATCAAATTTTACATTTTTTATTGGTGTAAATATCGAGTCAATCGGGATAACACCGATAGTATAATCAGGAGAAACATTTTCAGCCGCAGGGATATAGCCCTTACCTTTACCAACCCTAAGTTCTATATCAAACTTAGCCGATTTATTCAGAGTAGCGATATGAAGGTCTGGATTTAATATTTCTATTTCAGAACTATTTTTTTGAATATCACCCGCGATCCATTCGCCCTCTCCATTGAAGGAGATATCAATTTTATTGGGTTTTTTATTAAGTAATTTCATTCTAACCTGTTTTAGGTTAAGAATTATCTCAGAGACATCTTCTACTACTCCTTCTATTGTAGTAAACTCGTGCAAAACACCACTGAATTTAACCGCAGTTATTGCTGCACCAGTTAAGGAAGATAAAAGGACCCGCCTGATAGAATTACCTAAAGTAACACCATACCCTCTTTCCAGAGGCTGGAGTGAAAACCTGCCTAAAGTATTAGTATAACTTGCTTCATCAAGAACAACAGTTTCCGGCATTTTTAAATATGAAACACTCATTTTTAATCCTCTAAAGAAATCTTAAAAAAATAGTTTTTATTTTGAATAAAGCTCAACTACCAATTGTTCATTGGCATTTAGAGGAACATCGACTCTTTCGGGTACCTGAAGAAAAGTTCCAGAAAGAGAGGCTTTATCTATCGACAACCAGGAATAAGTATTATCCTTAACTCTTTTTAAGGAGTTATGAATAAGATCCAACTTTTTACTTTTGTCTTTAATTTTTATAATATCGCCAGCATCAAGAATAAATGATGGGATATCTACCAACTTTTCATTTACAGTAATATGTCTATGTCTGATCAGTTGTCTGGCTTGTTTTCTGGAAGAAGCGAAACCTAGTCTATAAACAACATTATCAAGTCTGCTTTCCAAGAATTTTACTAAGTTATCGCCAGTAATACCTTTTAGCTTATTAGCTTTTTCGAAATAATTTCTGAACTGAGTTTCGAGAAGTCCATATGATCTTTTAATTTTCTGTTTTTCTCTTAACTGTATTCCATATTCAGAAACTTTTGCTCTTCTTGAGACACCATGCTGACCCGGAGGATAATTTCTTTGTTCAACAGGACATTTATCAGTATAACATTTTTGTCCTTTCAAAAATAATTTTTGCTTCTCTCTTCTGCATAATTTACAAACTGAATCCGTGTATCTTGCCATTAACTAGTTCTCCAATAAATTAAACTCTTCTTTTCTTAGGTGGTCTACATCCATTATGTGGTATAGGAGTCACGTCTTTTATTGAACTTATTTCCAGCCCTGCGGTATTCAAAGCTCTAATAGCAGCTTCACGGCCAGAACCAGGTCCTTTTACAAAAACGTCTATTTTTCTTAATCCTAACTCAAAAGCCTCTTTTGCTGCCGCTTCAGCCGACACCTGCGCAGCAAATGGAGTATTTTTTCTCGACCCTTTGAATCCATTTTTGCCAGCAGATGACCAGGCAATAGTATTTCCATAAATATCTGTAATTGATACAATAACATTATTGAATGTTGCTTTTATATGAGCAACACCATTAGCATCAACATGCGTTTTCTTTTTTGCTTTTTTTACAACTTTTGCCAAAACTAAACCTCCAGGTTATCAAACTTTATTTCTTAGATGGTGCCTTTTTCTTACCAGCAACCGTTTTTCTCTTACCCTTTCGAGTGCGTGAATTAGTTCTTGTTCTTTGTCCTCTTGCGGGAAGACCCTTTCTATGCCTAAGACCTCTATATGAACCAATATCCATAAGTCTTTTAATGTTTTGTTGAACATCAGAACGTAAAGCTCCCTCAACTTTATACTCTGAAGTAAGAATAGCCCTGATTTGAGCGACCTCTTCATCAGATAAATCGGATACTTTTTTATCAGGATTAACATTAGCTTTCTCCAAAACAACAGCAGATACATTTTCTCCGACACCGAAAATATATTGAAGTCCAAACAAAACTTTCTTATTTTTAGGTAAATCTACACCAGCTATACGGGCCAATTATCTTCTCCTTAATTAATTAAATTAACCTTGACGTTGTTTATGTTTAGGATTTTTGCAAATAACTTTAACAACGCCCTTTCGTTTAATAATTTTACAGTTATCACAGATTTTTTTTACTGACGCTCTAACTTTCATTTAATCTCCACAATCTATTTATATCTGTAGGTGATCCTACCTTTTGTTAAATCATAGGGAGAAAGTTCAATTGATACTTTGTCACCTACTAATATTTTAATAAAATGCATCCTCATTTTGCCCGAAATATGGGCCAAGATCACATGGCCATTATCAAGTCTGACTTTAAAATGAGCATTAGGTAATGTTTCAGTTACAATTCCATCTACTTTGATGGGGCCTTGTTTAGACATCAACTAACCGTAAGAATTTCTGGTTCATTATTCAAAACCAAAACTGTATGTTCAAAATGAGCAGAAGGTTTTCCATCTGCAGTTAAAACAGTCCAACCATCAGATGCAGTTTTAACATAATAATTTCCTGCATTAACCATGGGCTCGATAGCTATAGTCATTCCGGTTTTTAATTTTGCTCCAGTTCCTTTCTTTCCATAATTAGGTATAGAAGGATCCTCGTGCAAAAATTTACCCACACCATGGCCACATAATTCTCTCACAACAGAAAATCCATTTATCTCGACATACTCCTGTACGGCCTCAGAAATATCGTGAACTTTGTTTTCGTTAACAGCTTTTTTAATTCCGAGATAAAGCGATTTTTCGGTTATCTCAAGGAGTCTTTTTTTTTCTTCCGAGATCTCACCTACTGGTATAGTTAGTGCAGCATCTCCGAAATAGCCATTTTTTTTGACGCCGACATCAATCGAAATAATTTCACCATTTTTAAGAACTCTAAGCCCAGGTATACCATGCACAATTTCATCATCTATTGAAATACAGAGGGTGGCTGGGAAACCTTCAGCTCCTCCCTGGGAATATCCTTTAAAGGCAGCTGAAGCGTTGTTACTCAGAATATAATCCTCAGCTATTTGATCTAATTCTTTTGTAGTAACACCCGGCTTCACATATTTTTTCACTAGCTGCAAAGTTTCTGCAACAATTTTACAACTCTGACGTATATAATCAATTTCTTTTATACTTTTTATTAAAATCACAATAATTTATCTACGTCCTTTAATCTTTCCGGATTTCATAAAACCATCATAATGTCTCATTAACAAATGCGATTCAATTTGCTGTAAAGTATCTAAGGCTACTCCAACAATAATCAATAAACTCGTACCACCAAAAAATTGGGAAAACTGCCCTGAAACTCCCCAAGCAGAAACAAAGGCCGGAAGTATAGCAATTATAGCGAGAAAGAAAGAACCTGGCAAAGTAATTTTAGTTAAAATATTATCTATAAATTCTGACGTCTGCTTCCCAGGTCTAATTCCAGGAATAAACCCTCCTTGTTTTTTCATATTATCAGCTACATCCTTGGGATTAAATGCTATTGCTGTATAAAAATATGTAAAAAAGACTATCATTAAAGCATAAATAAAAGAATAAACGGGGGATTGGTAATGGAAATAACCTGCTACACCTTGTAAAAATTCATTGTTTGGGAAAAAGGAAAGAACAGTATTTGGAATAAACATAATAGATTGTGCAAATATAATTGGCATTACTCCAGCAGTATTAACTCTAAGTGGTATATACTGTGTTACACCTCCATATACTTTTCGTCCGACCACTCTTTTTGCATACTGAACAGGGATTCTTCTTGTTCCCTGAGTAACCAAAACAACACCTGCAATAATTAATACCATAAAAAACAAAATTATAAACTCTATAATTATGCTTCTTTGTCCTGCTGAGATTAATCTTACTTCATCTAATATAGCGAATGGGAATCGATTGATTATTCCTATGAAAATAATTAATGAAATACCATTTCCAATTCCTTTATCTGTAATCTGTTCTCCAAGCCACATCATAAAGATCGTTCCAGAAGTTAAAACGAGAACAGTAGAAATCGTCCATATAAATCCCTGAACAGATGCTGGAACAATTGGAATACCTTGATATTGGGTATTTAATAATTTAATTGTAACACCCCACGCCTGAAGACCGGCAATTAAAACTGTTCCATACCTAGTAAGCTGCGTGATTTTTTTACGACCCTCTTCACCTTCCTGTTGTAATTTTTGAAAATATGGAACAACTGCTCCCATAAGTTGCAAAATAATTGATGCGGATATGTAGGGCATTATTCCAAGCGCAAAAATTGCAGCATTTGAAAAAGCTCCTCCTACAAACAGGTCATATAATCCAAAAAGATTATCTGATGTAGCATGTTTTGTGCTCTCGGCAAGCAGGGCTGCATCAATACCAGGAATAGTAATATGAGCTCCAATTCTTACAATAGTTAATAAAGCAAGAGTATAGAGAATTCTCTGTCGAAGCTCATGAATCTTAAAGATATTTCTGAAAGTTTCTGTAAAATTTGCCATTTATTTCAATTTATATCAATTTAATAGAACCACCAGCAGCTTCAATTTTTTCTTTAGCAGACTGGCTTATTGCGTTTACTTCAACCTGAAACTGGGTTATTATTTTCCCGTTTCCTAATATTTTAACAGGTTGTTTAGCATTTGAAATTAATCCAGCATTCTTCAAAGAATCGGGATTTACAATACCGTTTAATTTGATCACATTTTTTTCGAGTAGATCAACGTTTACAACCTGAGAGTAAATTTTAAAAATATTGGTAAAACCAAATTTAGGAATCCTTCTTTGAAGCGGCATCTGTCCACCTTCAAACCAAGCTTTATGATTTGCACCTGAACGTGACATCTGACCATTCATTCCTTTAGTTGCTGTACCACCATGTCCCGATCCTTCTCCCCTTCCAATTCTTTTCCTGTTTTTTCTTGAACCAGGGGCATATTTCAAATTACTTAATATATCCATTATTAAACCTTTTTTATTCTTTTATATCTTCAAACTTAACGAGATGAATGACTTTATTAATCATGCCTCTAATCTGAGGTGTATCATTATGAATTTTGACCCAATTAGGTCTCCCTAATCCTAGAGCTTCAATAGTTAATTTTTGTCTTTTCGGTCTGTCAATAATACTTCTTATCTGTGTTACTTTAATTTTTCCCATTCTATACTCGCTTATGCATTAAATAATTCATTTATTGTCATTCCTCTTTTGAATGCCATTTTTTTAGCATCAGTCAAATTTAACAGGCCATTAAGAGTAGCTTTTACCTGATTATGAGGGTTACTTGATCCCAATGATTTTGTTAAAATATCCTGAACACCAGCAGCTTCAAGAATTGCACGAACACCACCACCAGCAATTAAACCAGTACCTGGAGAAGCAGGTTTTAATAGTACTCTTCCAGCTCCAAATTTACCAATAATTTCGTGAGCCACTGTTCCTTTTATAATGGAAACTTTGACTAAGTTTTTCTTTGCGTCATCAATACCTTTTGAAATAGCATCCGTGACTTCGTTTGCTTTACCAAGACCGACCCCAACAGTACCGCTGCCGTTACCTACTACCACAATGGCATTAAAGCTGAAACGACGACCACCTTTAACAACTTTAGCAACTCTATTAATATGAACGACTTTTTCTTTAAGCCCTTCTATTTCGTTCTGTTTTACATTTTTCAATTAGATCTCCAAGACTCTTTTACATAATTCAAAAAAAAAGAGAAAGTATCTATTAACTTTCCAAGAAAACCAGAAATCACATAGCTGCCGGAAGAGGACTCGAACCTCTACAGACGCCTCCAAAGGGCGTAGTCCTGCCATTAGACGATCCGGCAATGGTATTTATACTCATTGCTAAAACTTTAAGCCTCCCTCACGCGCACCATCGGCTAAAGCCTGGATCCGACCATGATATCTATAGCCGTTCCTATCAAAAACAACTGACAAAATATTTTGATCAAGTGCTTTTTTAGCAACAAGATTTCCGACCAATTTACTTTTTGCTAATTTACCCTTTGTATTTTTAAGAGATTCTGTCAACTCTTTAGAAAGAGAGGATGCTGCTGCAAGAGTTTTACCTGACCTATCATCAATCACCTGTGCATACACATTATCCAAACTACGATATACTGTAAGTCTCGGCCGCTCAGGTTCACCAAATATTTTTTTTCTAGTTTTTAATTTGGAACGCAATCTGCTATTGTTATTTCTTTTTATCATAATTAATTAAACTCCACTAAATTTACTTACCTGCAGTTTTACCGGCTTTTCTTTGAATAATTTCGTTAGAATATTTTATTCCTTTACCTTTATATGGTTCAGGTTTTCTAATTGATCTAATTTTTGCTGCAATCATACCCACAAGTTGTTTATCAATACCTGAAATAACAATCTGTGTTGGAGTAGGGGCGACTAGATTTATACCATCAGGGGGCATAAAATAAATAGGATGCGAATAACCTATATTTAACAACAGATTTTTACCTTTTAATTCAGCTTTATATCCAACGCCAACAATATCGAGAGTTTTAGAATAAGCTACTGTAACTCCATTTATCATATTTTGAATGAGAGATCGCGTTAAGCCATGCAAAGCTTTATTTACTCTCAAATCATCTGGTCTAATTACAATTAATTCATTATCCTTGAGTTCTATTTTCATATTAGAACTAAACGAATATTCCAATTCTCCTTTCGGACCTTTAACTTTAACAATATTCCCAAGGATATTAACTGTTACATCCTTTGGGATTATTATCGGTTTTTTACCAATTCTAGACACTATAAAACTCCATTCAATATATTACCAGATATAACAAACAACTTCACCACCGATTGAACCTTTTCTGGCTTCTTTATCTGTGAGAAGTCCTTTTGAAGTTGATACAACAGCGATACCCAAACCATTGAGTACCCTAGGAATATCAGTAGAATTTTTATAAACCCTAAGACCGGGAGTACTAATTCTTCTTAAACCACTAATTGCTGACAAACCATTTCTATATTTCAACTGAATACGTATAATATTCTGTTTATTATCTTCGATCATCGAAAAATCATCAATAAAATTTTGTTTCTTTAAAATATCGGCTAAATTCTTTTTCATAAAAGAAGAAGGGATATCTACTCTTGGTTTTTTAGCTTTAGCAGCATTTCTAATACGTGTTAAAAAATCTGAAATAGGATCTGTTACGGGCATTTTTTACTCCTTTACCAACTTGCCTTTTTTAATCCGGGAATTTCGCCTTTCAAGGCCATTTCCCTTAATACCAACCGGGATATACCGAATTTGCGGTGAAATCCCCTAGCTCTTCCAGTAAACATACAACGATTATGAAGCCTAACTTTAGATGAATTCTTTGGAAGTTTTTGAAGTCCTATAGAATCTCCTTTAGCTTTCAATTCTTTCCGAATTTTTGCATATTTTTCAACAAGAACCCTTCTTTTTTCTTCTCTTGCTATCAAACAAAGTCGTGCCATAAAACTCCTGTTAAGCTGATTTAATTTCTTTTTTTCTAAATGGAACACCAAAGGCCTGAAGAAGCTCATACGCTTCATTATCATTTGGAGCAGTTGTTACAAACGTTATATCCATTCCTAATACTTTACTAATTTTATCAACATTTATTTCTGGAAAAATGATCTGTTCTTTAATACCAATAGTATAATTACCGCGACCATCGAAAGATTTATCAGAAAGGCCTCTAAAATCTCTTACTCGTGGGAGAGCAATATTGAGAAACCTATCCATAAATTCATACATCTTTTCTTTTCGAAGAGTAACCATACAACCAATATTAACACCTTCCCTCAATTTAAAATTAGATATAGCTTTTTTAGCTTTTCTAATACTTGGTTTCTGACCAGTAATAGTTTCAAGTTCTTTAGCTGCTTCTTCAATTAGTTTTGCATCTGAAACAGCAGCACCAACTCCCATATTAACCACAATTTTATGAAGTTTTGGAACTTGCATAATGCTTTTATAATTAAATTTTTTCATTAAAGAAGAAATAATTTCATTTTTATAAAATTCAGCTAACCGTGTTGGGATCTGAATTTTAATTTCTTTTTCAGAAGGTTTTGCAGTTTTATTTTCTTTTTTTGGTGCTTTAGACGTTTTATCAGCACTCTTAATTATTTTGTCTGCAGACTTTGCTGGTTTTTCTTCAGCATTTTCTTTTTTTATTTTCTTTTCAGCCATTAAAATCTAACCTTAAAATTAATATTAAACCATTTCTCCGCTAACCCTACTTACGCGGGCTCTTTTCTTTTTACCGGTTTTTTCATCTAAAATAATCTGAGCGCCTAATCTCGTGGGTTCATTCGTCTTAGAATCAATTAACATCACATTAGAGACATGAATTGGGGATTCTTTTTCGAGAATTCCTCCCTGAGGATTTTTCTGTGTCGGTTTAGTGTGTCTTTTCCTTAAATTTATACCTTCGACAATCACTCTTGAAACTTTAGGAAATACTTTTAATACTTTTCCGGTTTTCCCTTTATCATTTCCGGCAATTATCATTACGTTATCACTTTTACGAATTTTCATTAACCTAAAATCCTTATAATACTTCTGGAGCTAAAGAAACTATTTTCATGAATTGTTTTTCTCTCAGTTCTCTTGCAATTGGACCAAATATACGAGTTCCCTTAGGTTCATTCTGATTTGTTATAAGAACTGCAGCATTTTCATCAAATCTAATATAAGTACCATCTTTCCTTTTAACTTCTTTTTTAGTACGAACTATAACAGCTCTTGAGACTTCACCTTTTTTTACAGTTCCATTTGGAATCGCTGATTTAATCGCAACAACAATTGTATCGCCAACACTGGCATATTTTCTACCACTACCGCCAAGTACACGAATACATCTACATCTTTTTGCGCCTGAATTATCAGCCACTATTAAATTTGTTTCTTCCTGAATCATTATTAAATAACTCCTTGATTACTTGGCTTTTTCGACAATTTCTACCAGGCGCCATCTTTTTTTGAGACTTAATGGACGCGTTTCCATTATTTTAATTTTATCACCAACCTGGCAAACATTTTTTTCATCATGAGCCATTAATTTGGTAGTTTTCTTATAATATTTTTTATAAATAGGATGAGGGACCTTACGTTCGATGGCAACGCTAACTGTTTTATCCATTTTACTACTAACGACCACACCAATTCTTGTCTTTCTTAATGCGCGTTCCATTAAACTTTAACTCCTTCTTTTTTAGCGGATTTCTCAGCGCCTCTTTCCTTCAATACTGTTTTCATTTTAGCAAGATCTTTCTTGGTCAATTTTAATTTTGAAGTATTAGTTAATTGTTTTAACTGATGAGCGAAACGTAAATCCACCAGATTCTTTTCTTCCTCTTCAATTCTTTTTACAAGTTCTTCTGTTTTTAATTCTCTTATTTCATGAATTTTCATTTGATAATGCCTTTCTAAGTTTATTCGTAATCCGGTCTCGCGACCACTTTGCATTTGATAGGCAGTTTATAAGAACAAGTCTCTAATGCCTCATGAGCTAATTCTCTGGAAACTCCTGACACTTCAAACAATACTCTTCCAGGTTTAATAACTGCAACCCAGAATTCAGGACCTCCCTTTCCCTTACCCATTCTTGTTTCAAGAGGTTTTTTAGAAACAGGCTTATCCGGAAAGATCCTTATCCAAACCTTTCCATCTCTTTTCATTTTTCTAGAAAGGGCAACACGACATGCTTCAATTTGTCTACTCGTAATCCAATGACATTCCATTGCTTTTAAACCAAAATCTCCGAAAGCTATAGTACTACCACGATAAGCTTTACCGGCCATTCTTCCGCGTTGTGATTTTCTATATTTTACTCTTTTAGGCATTAACATGATTTATAAACTCCGGTATTTTATTCTGTAACTCTTTTTCCTAAAATCTCACCACGGCAAATCCAAACTTTTATGCCAATCTCACCATAAATAGTTTCAGCTCTTCCATTGGCATAGTCAATATCTGCACGTAAAGTGTGTAATGGAATTCTGCCATCTTTATATTGTTCGGTACGTGCCATTTCAGCTCCACCGAGACGACCTGCGCACATAATTCTAATCCCCTCGGCACCCATTCTCATTGCAGCTGTTATAGCCATTTTCATAGCTCTTCTAAAAGAGACTCTTCCTTCAATCTGGTTAGCAATATTTTCGGCAACCAAATAAGCATCTAATTCAGGACGTTTAATTTCAGAGATCTGTACTTTGACATCTTTATCAGTAACTTGTTTTAATTCCTGTTCAAGTTGAGTAATTTCCTTGCCACTTTTACCGATAACAACTCCAGGGCGGGATGTATATATTGTAAGAATAATATTTTTAGAAGTTCTGTCAATAACAATTCTAGAAATCCCAGCTTTTTTAAGTCTATTTCTCACATAGTCTCTTAATCTTTCATCTTCTTTTAACTTAACAGCATAGCTTTTATTCTCATACCAATTAGAGTCCCAACCTCTAATAATTCCAACTCTTAACCCAACAGGGTGCGTTTTCTGTCCCAAAAATATCCTCCTAAGCTTTAGTAGCTACAACTATTGTTAAATGACAAGATCTTTTTCTAATTTTATAAGCGCGTCCCATAGGAGCAGGCGAAATTCTTTTTAATGTAGGTCCCTGATTAACGAATACTTCTTTAACAAAGAAATCAGAAGGTTCATGTTTTGAAGATTCATCTTTATTCATCAAATTAGCTATTGCTGATCTTAATACTTTTTCAGCATCCTTTGAAGCATGTTTTGGTTGAAAGTGCAGAACTTCAAGTGCTTTTTCAACTGAAACCCCACGAATAAGATCAACTACCAGACGCATTTTTCTTGGTGAAGAACCGATATATCTATGTATTGCTTTTGCTTCCATTTTTCCTCAAAACTCTATACTTTATTTTACTTTTGATGCTTTTTCTGCTTTAGTGCCAGGATGACCTCTAAAAATTCGTGTCGGAGAGAATTCACCCAATTTATGGCCTACCATATTTTCAGTAATATAAACAGGGATCATTTTATTTCCATTATGAACAGCGATAGTATGACCAACAAAATCAGGAGTAATAGTAGAAGACCTAGACCATGTTTTTAATATCTTCTTTTGATTATTTTCATTCATCTTTGAAATTTTATCCATCAATTTATAATCGATATATGGACCTTTTTTAACTGACCTTGGCATAATTAACTCTACTATTTACGTCTTTTGATAATAAACTTATTTGATTGCTTTTTATGTATCCTTGTTTTAAGACCTTTAGCCTTTTGACCCCATGGGGAAACAGGGTGACCACCACCTGACGTTTTACCTTCACCACCACCCATCGGATGATCAACTGGATTCATCGCAACGCCTCTAACATGGGGTCTAACGCCAAGCCAACGTGATCTACCGGCTTTGCCTAAACTAATATTTTCCTGTTCAGAATTGCCTACAACACCATATGTAGCCATGCAGACTAATCTTACCAATCTAATTTCACCTGAAGGCATTTTTAACTGCGCATGGTCACCTTCTTTTGCCATAACCTGTAAAGAAGTTCCAGCACTTCTTCCTAACTGCCCACCTTTACCTGGTTTTAATTCAACATTATGTACAAAGCTACCCAACGGCATTTCTTTTAAAGGAAGAGCATTACCGACAATAATTTCACTACCTGGTCCTGAATTCAACTTATCTCCGACTTTTAATCCCTCAGGAGCCAGAATATATCGTTTCTCGCCATCAGAATAATGAAGAAGAGCAATACGGGAAGTTCTGTTAGGATCATATTCTATAGAGAAAACTTTAGCCGGAATTCCATGTTTATCTCTGTTAAAATCTATAATTCTATATTGCCTCTTATGTCCGCCGCCTCTATGACGAGCAGTAACCCTACCATGATTATTCCTTCCACCTGATTTAGTTAAATAAACAGTCAAAGATTTTTCAGGAGTAGTCTTAGTAATTTCATCGAAAGATGAATTCGATCGAAATCTGGTACCGGGGGTAACCGGTTTTAATTTATTAATAGCCATTATTGTGTCCTATATTCAATATCTATACTTGTTCAAACAGTTCAATAGTCTCACCTTTCTTAAGAGTAACAACTGCTTTTTTAGACTTAGCAGTTTTTCCAGTAAAGCGTCCACTTTTTCTGAACTGTGTTTTCATTTTACCAGGATGATTTATGGTTCTTACACTAACCACATGAACATTAAATTTTTTCTCAACTGCTTTAGCTATTTCAATCTTATTGGAGGCGGGATTAACGAGAAAACCAAATTTACCCAACGAAGTTGAAATATTTGTCATTTTTTCAGTAATTAAAGGTCTAATCAAAATCTGATGCATTTTAGGCTACTCCAGTAGTGTTAGCAAATGTCTTTTTTATCGATTCGACGGCACTTTTTTGAAGAACCAAAACCTGGTTATTCAAGATATCATATGTAGATGCATTAGCAGCTTCAAGAATATTAACTTTAGGGATATTCCTTCCAGCTTTATAAATATTTTCATTATAACTTCCAGTCAGAACCAAAACTTTTTTACCACGGATCTTCAAGTCACTTAATATTTTAGAAAAGTCCTTTGTTTTAACATTCTCAATTTCAAAATCTTCGATGATCATTAGCTGATTATCTTTGACTTTATATGAAAGAGCAGATTTCCTTGCAAGTCTTTTTAATTTTTTTGTCAGATCCTGACGATAATCTCTTGGACGAGGACCAAAGATTGTACCACCACCGACCCATAAAGGCGATCTTGAAGTACCAGCTCTAGCTCCACCTCTGCCTTTTTGTTTCCAAGGTTTTTTTCCGCCACCTCTAACCTCTCCGCGTTCTTTCGATTTAGATGTACCTTGTCTTTGATTTGCAAGATAAGCTTTAACAGAGAGATATATTGCATGGTCATTAGGTTCTACACCGAAAATATCATCCGACAATTCTAATTGTTCTCCGGAAGCAGTACCATCAATTTTAAAAATATCTAATTTCATTTTACACCGATTACTTCTTTATCAGTTCTACAATTGTGTTGATTGAACCCGGGACAGCGCCTTTAACCAATATTAAATTCTGTTCAGGTAAAATTTTAACAACACTTAAATTTGAGATAGTAACATTATCATACCCCATACGTCCAGCCATTCTCTGGCCTTTGAAAACTCTAGAAGGATAAGAACTTGAACCAATCGAACCTGGGGCTCTAAGTCTATCACTTTGACCATGGGTTGTACCGCCAACGCCACCGAATCCATGTCTTCTCATAACTCCCTGAAATCCTTTCCCTTTACTTTTAGATCTAACTTTGATTTTTTCGCCCTCTTTGAAGAAGTCGACTTTAATCTCATCACCGATCTTATATTTTAAGATCTCAGGGAATCTAAATTCCTTCAAAATATAGGAAGGAGTTAAACTATTTTTTTTATATTGGCCCAAAACAGGCTTAGAGATATTCTTCTCTTTCCTAGAACCGAAACCTAATTGCAGGGCTTGATAACCATCTTTTTCAGCGGTTTTAATTGTTACAACCTGACATGGACCTGCCTGTATTACAGTAACCGGAACGATATTCCCGTCATTGCTATAAACACTAGACATTCCCATTTTTCTTCCTAAAATACCAGACATCTTAACTCCCAAATTCATTAAAGCTTAATCTCAATATCAACTCCAGCAGGAATATCTAACTTACTTAAAGAGTCGATAGTTTTATTATTTGAATTATGAATATCAATAATTCTTTTATGTGCCCTAGTTTCAAATTGCTCTCTAGATTTTTTATCTACATGAGGCGACCTTAAAACGGTGTAGACAGTTCTTTTAGTAGGGAGCGGGATAGGTCCAGAAACAACCGCGCCAGTACTTCTCACTGTTTTAATAATTTTTTCAGTTGATTTATCAATCAAAATATGATCGTATGATTTCAATTTAATTCTAATCTTTTGACCGGGCAATTACAATACTCCTTTAATTAGACACAAAAAGGGAGTTGATAAACTCCCTTTATGGTCAGTATTACCTTTTATTCTATAATTTTAGTTACTAATCCAGCACCTACTGTTCGACCACCCTCACGAATAGCAAAACGAAGTCCTTCTTCCATAGCAATAGTTGTAATCAGTTCAATTGATAAATTAACATTATCACCTGGCATAACCATTTCGGTACCAGCTGGAAGAGTAGCTACTCCTGTAACATCTGTTGTTCTGAAATAAAACTGAGGTCTATACCCATTAAAAAATGGAGTATGACGTCCACCTTCTTCTTTTGAAAGGATATAAACTTTACCTTCAAACTTCTTATGAGGAGTAATAGAACCGGTTTTAGCCAAAACCATGCCTCTTTCAATTTCATTCTTATCGATACCTCTTAACAAAATACCTGCATTATCACCAGCCATTGCAGCATCTAATTCTTTCCTAAACATTTCGATACCTGTAACAACAGTTTTCTTATGTAATCCCAAGCCAATCAATTCAACCTCTTCCTGAATTTTAACCTGTCCTCTTTCAACTCTACCTGTCGCTACAGTTCCACGACCAGTAATAGAGAATACATCTTCAACAGGCATTAAGAAAGGTTTAGCGGAATCTCTATTTGGAAGAGGAATATAGCTATCGACAGCATCCATAAGTTCCCAGATACAATTATATCTTTCGTCAGTTGTTTCAGCATTACTTGCGCCAGCTTCAAGAGCTCTTAAAGCGGAACCTTTAATAATTGGTATTTCTTGACCAGGGAATTCATAATAAGTAAGTAAATCTCTTAATTCTTCTTCAACAAGTTCTATTAATTCAGGATCATCAACCATATCAATTTTATTCAAAAAGACAACAATTTTAGGAACACCAACCTGGCGGGCAAGAAGGATATGTTCCCTAGTTTGAGGCATTGGTCCATCAGTAGCGGCAACTACAAGAATAGCTCCATCCATCTGAGCAGCACCAGTAATCATATTTTTAATATAATCGGCATGACCAGGGCAATCTACGTGTGCATAGTGTCTTTTAGCAGTTGAATATTCAACGTGAGCAGTAGCAATAGTAATACCTCTTTCTCTTTCTTCAGGAGCATTATCAATTGAGTCAAAAGTTCTAATCTGTGATAAGCCTTTTCTAGCGAGAGCCATAGTGATGGCGGCTGTCAGTGTAGTTTTACCATGATCTACGTGACCAATTGTACCTACGTTAACGTGAGGTTTACTCCTATCAAATTTTTCTTTTGCCATCTAAATCTCCTTCGATTTTATTATTTTTTTAATTTTTATTTTTATGCGGAAATTGATTTTTTACCTAATGTTTTTTCAGCAATCTCTTCAGCCACGCTCTTGGGAACTTCTGAATAATGTGCGAATTGCATCGAATAAATAGCCCGCCCCTGTGTCATTGATCTTAAGACAGTGGCATAACCAAACATTTCCGATAGAGGGACAGTTGCTTTAATCACCTGAGCATCTTTTCTGGCATTAAAGCCTTCAATTTTTCCTCTTCGAGAGTTTAAATCTCCCATAACATCTCCTAAATACTCTTCAGGAGTAACAACTTCGACATCCATTATTGGTTCAAGAAGAATAGGTTTCGCTTTTCGAGCGCCTTCCTTAAATGCCATCGAGCCGGCAACCTTGAATGAAATTTCATCAGAATCGACATCATGATAAGAACCATCATAAATTTTTGCTTTAATATCCACAACCGGGAATCCAGCAATAACTCCATTTCTCATAGATTCCTGAATGCCAGCTGAAACAGCAGGAATATATTCTTTAGGAACCACCCCACCAACGATAGCATTAGTAAACTCATAACCTTTACCTGGTTCATTCGGACTAAATTCAACATATACATGTCCAAACTTACCACGTCCACCAGATTGTTTTACAAATTTACCTTCAGCATTAACTTTCTGAGTGATAGTTTCTCTGTAAGCGACCTGAGGTTTTCCAACATTTGCTTCAACCTTGAATTCTCTTTTCATACGATCGACAAGAATTTCGAGATGAAGTTCTCCCATACCGCTAATAAGAGTCTGGCCAGTTTCATCGTCAACTTTAATTCTAAAAGTAGGATCTTCATCTGCTAATTTGACCAATGATTCAGATAATTTATCCTGGTCAGCTTTAGTTTTAGGTTCAATTGCAATTTGTATAACCGGTTCAGGGAATATAATTTTTTCCATAACGACAGGGTCGTGTTCAGAGCAAAGAGTATCGCCTGTTTTAGTAAATTTCAAACCTACAGCAGCAGCTATATCACCTGCCCTAACCTCATCAATTTCTTCGCGATGATTTGCATGCATCTGAAGGAGTCGGCTGATTCGTTCTTTTTTACCACTGACAGAATTCAGAATATAAGAGCCTGCTTTTAATGTACCGGCATATACTCTGAAAAAGGTTAGTTTTCCTACAAAAGGATCTGTCATTATTTTAAATGCCAATGCAGTAAATTTTTCATCGGCACTAATATTTCTTTTAACTTTATCATTTATTCCAATATGATGAGCTTCAATTTCTTTCGCATCAAGCGGAGACGGCAATAAATCAACAACAGAATCCAGGAGTTGTTGAACTCCCTTATTCTTAAATGCCGAACCACAAAGGACAGGAATTATTTTTGCTTCTATAGTTGCCTGTCTTAAAACTTTTTTAATTTCTGCTTCACTGATTACCTGTCCGTCAAGATACTTCTCGAGCAGAGTATCATCAACATCAGAGACAGCATCAAGCATTTCAGTTCTGAATTTATTAGCATTTGCCAAGAGATCATGAGGGATCTCCATTTCGTCAAAGGTTGCACCAAAAGTATCTTCGTGATACATTCTAGCTTTAAAAGTAATCAGATCAATAACTCCAGCAAACATATCTCCTTCACCAATCGGGAGATTTATTGGAATAGCATTAGCGGCCAACCTATCTTTCATCATTTGCACAGCACTATAAAAATCAGCACCAGTTCTATCCATCTTATTGATAAAAGCAATGCGAGGAACGGAATATTTATCAGCTTGTCTCCAGACAGTTTCAGACTGAGGTTCGACGCCGCCAACAGCGCAGAAGAGAGCAACAGCACCATCCAGCACTCTTAGTGATCTTTCAACCTCAACAGTAAAATCAACATGTCCGGGTGTATCAATAATATTTATCTGATGTTCATTCCAGAAACAAGTAGTAGCAGCACTAGTGATAGTGATACCACGTTCCTTTTCCTGTTCCATCCAATCCATAGTAGCAGCACCATCATGAACTTCGCCAATCCTGTGCAGTTTACCAGTGTAAAATAATATACGCTCGGTAGTGGTAGTTTTACCAGCATCGATATGCGCCATTATACCGATATTTCTTACTTTATCTATAGGGAATCTTATAGCCATTCAGTTCTCATCTACCTTATCTTAAATCCATTATTATATTCAAATCGTATCATTACCATTTAAAGTGAGCAAATGCTTTATTTGCTTCAGCCATTTTATGAGTATCTTCTTTTTTCTTAACTGCAGAGCCTTCATTATTTGAAGCAGAGATTAATTCTGAAGCTAATTTTGAGGACATAGATTTTTCGTTTCTTGAACGAGCATAAGTTTTAAGCCATCTCATAGCCAAAGCAGTTCTTCTTTCGGGTCTTACTTCAGTAGGAACCTGATAGGTAGCACCACCGACACGTCTGCTTCTTACTTCAATTAAAGGAGCCGCATTGTTCAAAGCTTTCTTAAATATTTCCAGTCCAGGTTTTTTAGTTCTTTCTTCAATGATATCAAGTGCTTTATAGACTACAAATCTAGCAACAGATTTCTTACCATCGTACATAATAGAATTAATAAACTTACCGATCATTACGTCATTAAACTTAGGATCAGGTTTCAGGAATCTCTTCTCGGCTCTTTTCTTTCTCATAGTTTATTTCGCTTTTGGTTTTTTAGTACCGTATTTAGATCTGCTTTTTTTCCTATCTTCAACACCACTAGTATCCAGAGTACCTCTAATAATATGATACCGAACACCTGGAAGATCTTTAACTCTACCGCCTCTAATTAAAACGATTGAATGTTCCTGCAGATTGTGACCTTCGCCCGGAATATATGCAGTAACCTCAATACTATTAGTTAATCTAACTCTTGCAACTTTCCTTAAAGCAGAATTAGGCTTTTTTGGAGTAGTAGTATACACTCTTGTACATACCCCACGTTTCTGAGGACAAGCATCAAGCGCCGGAGCTTTATTTTTGGCCAGTATCTGTACACGACCTTTTCTAATTAACTGATTTATTGTGGGCACTAATAACTCCTAAAAATCTTATCAAAATCCAAAAAAAATTTAGACTCCTAATATAGGTCTTGAGCCAAATCTTGTCAAGCAATCTAGAAAATAAATTGCGTATTTAAGACGAATAATCCGGCTTTTAATAAAAAAGTCGGATTATTTTAATTATTATTTCGAAATCAAGCCTGTGCTTTAACTTCTTCGATGTTTTCCTCGGTAATTTGTTCAGCCTTAAGCATGATATTTCTATACTTTTTAAGACCAGTTCCAGCAGGTATTAAATGTCCCATTACTACATTTTCCTTCAAACCAAGAAGGTGATCAACTTTAGCTTCAGTAGCAGCATTAGCGAGGACCTTAGTAGTTTCCTGGAAAGAAGCAGCGGAAATAAAGCTCTCAGTAGAGAGAGCAGCTGAAGTAATGCCTAAGAGCACGTGCTCAAAAGTAGCAGGTTCAGCTTCCCTAGCTTTAACTATCTTTTTCTCTTTCTTTTTAATGTCTGCATTAATTTCTTTGAATTTAGTCTTTGAAATTAATTGACCATCTTTAAGCCTTGAATCACCCTTATCTTCAATATATACCATAGACATGACTTTATTATTTTCTTCAATAAACTCATTTCTATCTACGATATCTTCTTCGAGGAACCTAGAATCTCCGGGTGAAACAATTTTAATTTTCTGGAGCATCTGTCGAACTATAACTTCGATATGTTTATCGTTTATTTTAACACCCTGAAGCCTGTAAACATCCTGAATTTCATTAACCAGATATTCCTGAACAGCACTAGTACCCTTGATTTTAAGGATGTCATGCGGATTTATTGGACCATCTGTAATTTTTTCACCAGCAGGGATTTCATCATTTTCCTGAACAAGTATATGTTTTCCAAGAGGAACATTATACTTCTTTTCATCGGATTTATCAGGGGCAATAATCATAATTTCCCTTGAGCCTTTTTTCCTTGCTCCAAACTTTACCATACCTTCAATTTCAGAAACAAT
>JARLHD010000053.1 GCA_031292435.1 Ignavibacteriaceae bacterium | reverse complement strand
TTTTTCATGATTTTATTTTCATCAATGCCTGAAGTATCCTGTAAGATTTCATTCTCGTTCTTTATGCAGCGGATGCTGAACCCGCACATCTCCATAGCAGTACTTTGGTTTATATTGCCACTATTATTATTAAGATAAATACAACTGTCATTTGTCTCATCCTTTGGCTTGGAACTCCAAAAATAAGTATAACTTCCTAAAGCATAGAAAATACCATTACTTAGATAATAACCGGATAACAAACCGGAAAACCCGCTAATGTTCATTCCCCGTCCGGTATCATTTTCTTGCCCCTTTCCCTTTAATGTGTTCGCATCAAAATTAACCGTTGCAGTTAAGGTTGCAAATTCATCAATTCTAGGTATGTGCCAGCCTGCAGGACATATTCCGCGTACCCCCGGGTTTTTATTATATTGCATCGCTTCATTCCATTGATATAATCCGCCGTATTTTATGCAATTTGCCGGATCATTTTGATAACAATACTTTTCTATTATACCATTATTCGTTTGTTCTGAAGACCCATTTATCATTACCCCGGCATTCAGGTTTTCTTTTAACCAGCATTGGTTGCCTATCTGTACAGTAGTATATTTTTGTCCGCTGTAATTAACTATATCTATCCCTGGACAGGCTTTCTGCCCATAGCCGCTTGTATAAAGTAACATTATTAAGAAAATATGTTTCATATGTATTTCAATTAAAGGAAAGAATCATTTGGGTAATAAAATTCATTTAGCATCTTGAGATAATTGTAGAACTGAAATATAAACTTATTCATTAAAAATTAAAGTTTCCATTATTCTTAATAACTTCTAGGTATTATATCATTCTTTCGATTCACACCTCCTATTAGTAGTAGTTGAATTTTTTCCTTTTTTGCCACGAAATCCCTCATGGCGGAAAATATTTTTTCTTGGCTACTACTAGTAGAGGACTACATAATTCCTGAGGATCTTCTTCTCCTCCAATAATTTAATTCCTTATATTTGTCCCCTATGATAAATGATCTTAAAAAGAAAACTACCCTCAAGGGTATGACCCTTGATGAACTTAATAACTATTTCGTCTCTATCGGTGAACCCGCTTTCAGAGGTGGACAGGTGTTCAATTGGATCTATAACCACCTGGTGACTGATTTTTCCGATATGAAAAACCTCCCTAAACCCTTGCGCACTAAATTGTCCGAAGATACTATCATCCAAACTCTCGCCTATGTCGATTCGGAAATCTCCGCCTCTACTGGTACTAAAAAGTTTATCCTCGAAACCCATGATCTTAATAAAATTGAATCTGTTATCATTCCTGAGGAAAATAGAACTACTCTCTGTATCTCTACCCAGGTCGGGTGCCCGCTCGATTGTAAATTCTGCGCCACAGGCTTGATGGGTTATAAAAAGAATCTCTCTGCTGGTGAAATTTTCGATCAGTATATGATCGCTGCATTAAATTACGGTAAGGAAAATCTCACAAATATCGTCTATATGGGAATGGGGGAGCCTCTCCTCAATTATGCCGCCACCCTTAATTCCCTCAAAATATTTGGCGATGAACTTACTACCGGCATTAGCCTTAAAAAAATTACTCTCTCTACCGCCGGCATTGCACCTAAAATAAAAGAGCTCGCTGATTCCGGACTTAAAGTAAAATTAGCCCTCTCCCTCCATTCCTGCTTTGAAGATACCCGCTCTAAAATTATGCCCATAAATATTAAGTATCCCCTCAAACAGAATATCGATGCAATAAAATATTACGTTAAGAAAACTAATACCCGCATTACCTTCGAGTATGTTATGCTGAAGGATATCAACGACCGACAGGATGATATAAATGCCATCACCCGTCTGTGCAGCGAAATCCCCTCCAAGGTAAATGTCATTCCGTTTAATTCTCTTAAACATATGAACCCCGTTGGCTTCTCCGCTCTACTTGAACCAACTCCTAAACATAGGATTGAAGATTTTGTCTCTAAACTTAGAAATCGTAATATAACCGTTAATGTCCGCTACACCCAGGGCGATGATATCGCCGCTGCCTGCGGTCAGCTTGCTGTAAAATTTAATTGAACCTCTAATGAAGAAACTTACTCACGATCAGATATCCCAAAATCGAAGCACCCTGGAAACTCTCCACCTCGTTAATAAACTCCCCGTATACGTCCTGCTCGACAGTATCAGGAGCAATTATAACGTAGGCTCCATCTTCCGTACTTCTGATGGCGCAATGATCGAAAAACTCTATCTTTGCGGCTACACCCCCCATCCGCCTAAAAAAGAAATATTGAAAACTGCCCTCGGCGCAATCGATAGTGTCCCTTGGGAATATGCCCCAAACCCAAAGGATGTAATTCTTAAACTTAAAGAACAGGGAGTCAGAATCTGCGCTCTCGAATTAACTGAATCAAGTTCTGAATATTATAAGCTGGATGATTCTTCTTTCCCCCTCTGCCTTGTTATCGGAAATGAAATTACCGGCGTATCCCAGGATGTCCTCGATTTATGTGACACCTCCATCGAAATCCCCCAGTATGGAATTAAACAGTCTCTCAACGTCGCAGTCGCTTACGGTATCGCCATATTTGAATTAAGGAAGATCTTCGATTTGAAAAACACTAACGGAT
>JARLHD010000410.1 GCA_031292435.1 Ignavibacteriaceae bacterium | reverse complement strand
ATTATCTACTTGGTCGATATTTAAACTTGCTAATTCGGATAAACGTAAAGCACAGTTCAGAAAAATAGTTATTATGCCATGATCGCGTGGAGACTTCTCGCATTGAATTAGAAGTCTGACTGATTCTTCTAGACTTAAGTATTTCGGTATTCTTTTAGGGAGTTTTGGGGTTTCCAATTCTTCAGCAATATTGTTATCAATGACATGAGCCTTGGTTTTGAGATACTTCCAAAATTGACGTATAGATACTATTTTTCTTGCTCTAGTGCCAGCCGAAGCGTGTAGTTCAGTTTGACAATATGCAATGAATGTAAACATATCGTTAAGAGTTATTGTTTTTACGAATTCCAAGTCAACCCCTACAAAGATTTTGTTAGTGATAGGCTTGTTTCGGGATGCCATTACAAAGCTGAAAAACATAAGTAAATCGGTTCGGTATTCCTTAACTGTGTTCTCTGATCTGCCTTTTATAACGGCAAGATATCCTAGATACTGTTCAACAAGTGGACAAGTTTTATTGGATTGCATTTGCTAATCATCTCCTTGTAAGTAGTATTGACTTAATTTGCAGAAGACAACAAATGCTCATAACCAGAAGTTGGAAGAGGCTTGTGTAACTTATAATTAGGCTAATAATAGGAAGTTGAGGTGATTAACTCATTGGAATATGGTTGTGTAATTATGCATAGCGAACTTTATGGCAACAAAGTGATGAAAGAAGATATTATTAGGGAGATTCAATCTATTAACTTCCAAGGTGCGCTCATTAGCACTTCTAAGTTGAGTGCCCTTTTGTATGCTGTTCTCCAAGAAGCCCCTGATGCTTTGAATACATATGATTTAATAAAAACAGTATATGGATTGCGAGTTATTGAAAATAATGGGAATATTATGCTCTATTGTAGCCGTGTTTTAATCTTCAGCATACAAACACTTTTTACCTTAAATAAGTGGTTATTGGCATATGGTACAGATGATCTAAATATAACAAAGGTGCTGTCTCCAATTGATGAATTATATAACATATTGAAATTGGCTATAATGATAAACGATTATCTACCGATAGACGTTGATGTAGATGGTCATGAAGTTGAGTTTATGTATCTTATGGCATATCACAACACTATAAAAAACATTAAAAATCAAATTGCTCGATCTTACTATTTGTTTGTTACTTTGATGAATGATACAGCTGAAACTAAAGACTTTAGTCAAAAGTTTTTTGAAATCAATCAATTTCGCATAGAAGAATATTTGGCTGAGTGTATCAACAATCTCCAATTCGTCTATGGAGAATGGAAAATAGGAACATTTTTTACTCTTCCAGTTGGTTGTGGAATAAAAGAGTTTGATGCAAAACTTCTAACGCCAGTGCATGAAAAAATCATTAACACCTTAGCTGAACCACCTGAAATGTCGAAAAAAAAGGCAGTTACAACCATAGATAGAAAATGGGATTTTGATTTGTTTTATATGAGTCCGATGATTGCTATTAATAATCTAGCATTGAGTATTAGCCCAATAACGACATTATATCAAGCGTTTGAAGGATTGTACTGGAAATTATTTTTTCTGACAAATGATAATGAGCACAAAATAGCCTTTTCAAGAGGATTCGGAAGGGTATTTGAACATTATATCCAGCAAGTTTCATATGCTGCCACAGGCAATGGATATGATTTTTTAAATGAATTTGTTTACCAATATAAAGGTGATGAAAGAAGAGCTTCAGATGCATATATTAAGCAAGGTACGAAACTAATAATTATAGAAGCAAAAGCTAAAAGTCCTCAAGGAGCGACTCTTAAAGGTTATAGCAGAAACATAATAGAGGAAGAACTTGTAGATTTGCTAGTGGCTCCCGTTCATCAAGTGGATCAGCGATTATGTGAGATTTTGTCTGAAGACTCAATATTTGATAACCAAAGTACCAAGGACTTTTTTACACATATTACCCAAGTTAGCATACTTACTGTGAGTATGGAAAAAGTTCAGCCTGTGAATGTACTATCCACAATGGCAGACGCCTATTTGCATTCCGAAGTTTTAGCCCCTGTTGTCAAACTAGTTCATGGTAAAAAGGTTATTGAACCAACTCGGTGTAAATTATCGTCAGATTTGATTAAAAACTACTTTAATTTCAATCTTGACGATTTTGAAGCGATTTGTTTACTTATTGAAAATGGAATTGATGTTTTTTCATTGTTAGAAGAGCTCTTTTCTTTAAGAAAGGGATCGCAGTATGAAGTTCCGCTATTTCGCAACTTAGTTATTAAGTGTGGTAATACTTATGGTTCTTCAAAGTTTGTCAATCAAATCTTGGACAAAACCTTTAAGCAACTTTATCAAGTAACTTTTGGTAAATCAATGGAAGGCTAGAACTAGACAAGTTGCCTATCCTGAAAACAGTTACTTGGGCTTTAAAAATAAGAAATCCAACAATACTCAAGTGGATGCTTGAGAAATCATGAATTAGGCCTTTAAATATGGAGTCTAACAGCAAAGGAGATTGAAATGTTTTCTCTCGATACAATTCGTGAATTAACTGTGTATGCTATGGAGCAGGATCAACCTAATACTACGAGCATGATATTCCCGCCTGACAGTTTGAAGGACTTGTTTCGTCAGTCAGTAGGGAATATAAACTTAACAAACGAACAAATACTACAGCGGCTACAAGACATTCTCCAGGACTTGAAAGAACGTCATCTAGGATATAGATTACCGCCCCATGAGCCGGTTATGGAGAAAGTCTTAGATGAAGTAAATTTCCAACTTGAATCAACCATGGTACATGTCTACACCATGGTTCCAGTACAAGGTTTAGAAGTGAAGATGCTATACGATACGGAAATTAAAATAACAGACGACATTAATGTCCGAAAGATCGCCAACTGGGAGTGGAAAAGATATTTCCATATGTTAGATGTTGGGAGTAATAATCTACCTAGTATTGCGTTTGAATGGACACGAAATGTGCATTTAGATGACATACAAAAACATTTTAACGATGATTCCCATATTGATAACATACTTAAGGACGCTCGACTCTTGGCTACAGTGCTACAACTTCAGGCTCCCATAGGAATGGCATTTCCGTGGGTAATTCAGTATGTTCCTCATTGCCAGTATATAGGTAATGTAGGTAAGATTTTAATAAGTTCATTTCCAGGCAAACCAAGCGATAGACCGTCGCTGCAGGTGTACAATGAGGAAAATATTATATATGGAAACAACCTAGAGCGTTCAATTAATAATTGTGATTCTGAATTACAGATCAGGCTAGGCGTCGCATTAAGACGATTCCATGATGGTATAAATAAGTTAAATTATCAAGACAGGCTTTTAGATCAATGGATTGTTGTAGAATCATTGTTTGGGCGAGATAAAGATAAATCTAGAAATTTTGCATGTAGATTAGTTTGTTTTTTATTTGACAAAAAAGAAGATAGGCGAAATGCTTTTATATGGACGATGAATCAATGGTATCAAACTCGGTGTAACATAGTCCACGGTACCTACCAAGGAGATTTCTACAAGGACTATAGTATGGCGTTAATGACTCAGGAGGTTGTGAGGAGGGCTATAATTAAAATGGTCGAGTCATCAGTTTCGTATAAGGCCATACTACTTCAAATTAATAAACTAACAGCTGAAACAACTTTACCTAGGAATGAAGAACTAGATGAAATTGGTTGTAATGATGATCAAAATATAGAGATGAACAGTATATTAGAACGCTATGATAGTGGTAACATATCCATAGACAAGTAGTGAAAACTTTATAACGATATCTACCCATTATCAATAAAACATGGGGCATGTTGTCTATAATGCGAATCCTGATTTGCTTAGTACATGAAGTTCTTGAATAGTAGCGACTTCAAGAAAATGATTAAACTAAAGCGTCAAAATTACCTTAAAGGAGTTTTAGCTATGACAGTTATTGAATTGGGGAATAAATTAAAAGAAATGTATGAAGGAAGTAATGGTGATAAAACGGCAATGATACATCTATTTGCAATTAAATATGCAGATGAAATCAGGAGCAATAGATATACCCCTAAAGAAATTCTGCAGGTTGCACAAATGCCAGAATCATATTTTGCTGAAATAAACAAAGGTATTAAATTAGCTAAATACGTAGATGTGAAGGAAAAATACAGATAATTAAACATTCCTGCTATTATTTGAAGTTGAAAAAGAGCGTCATTTTAGGCGAATAATGAGAATCTGAATCTGTATTTTGCAGGGAGGAGAAGTTTCTTGCGATGAAGTTAAAGTATACTAAAATTCAAATTGCTTTGGAAATAGTAGGACTGCTGCTTATAATTGGTATGATTATTTTTATTTGCGTCCGGTGGAATCAAATTCCTCAAAAAATTCCAGGACATTATAATGCTATGGGCGAAATTGACAGATGGGGAAGTAAAAGTGAAATCCTCATCATGCCAATCGTGGGTATTTTGCTCTACATATTCATAACCATTATGTCTTTTTTCCCGCTGATTTGGAATGTTCCTATTCAAGTAACAGATGAAAACAAAGAGGCGGTGTACCTTGTTGTTAAAAGCCTGATAATCTTCACGAAAATTGAAATGTTAGGAATGTTCTTTTATATTAATTATTACACGGCAACTTCACAGTCATTGCCTATTGTTTTTTTACCTGTTTCAATGATGATTCTATTTGGCACAATAATATTTTTTATTTTACGAACTTACCGAACAGGAAAAAAGAAGAAAGTCTAAAAACAGATTATAACGGGAATATAGATTATGATATTACAGCTGTCCATTATCCATATACTGGTTAGGCTATTAATTGGTAGTTTGTGTAACTGGGTGTTTCAGCAATACTGATAAGGAACATATGAAAAATTCATTGAAGGGGATTGAACAGTGAACGAATTTAATTTGTATTGGCCAGTATATAAAAACTTAGAGAAAGAATTTTTACAACTTGCGGATTATATTCATTTTTCAGATGACCAAACCAACGTATATTCTATGCATATTGCCGATTTAATCGTTCGATGTTCTATTGAAATCGAAGCAATTTCAAAAGAATTATATTTAAATCTTGGAGGAAATCTATCTCCTGTTGATGCTATTGGCAATAAAAGAGATTTGTATTTTGATACAGATTGCATTGATTTACTAGAAAAACAGTGGAAATTAGGCAATAAACAAATAATAGTATCAGCTGCTACATTTTATTTTTCTGCGGATACAAATAAAATATTGACACCATTACATAAAGCAAATAAGCGTGGTAGCAGCGGAAGCAAGTGGAAACAAGCATATCAATCAGTTAAGCACAGCCGAAAAAGTTCATTAAAAATAGCAAGCATTGAGAATTTACTTCATGCCATGGGAGCATTATATATTTTGAATTTGTATTACAAAGATGTAAATTTTAATATCGGGCGTGTTTATATGGGTACCAATGAATTTGACAATCGTGTTGGTTCAGAAGTATTTTCAGTTTTTACGTATAAGGCTACTTTATTGTCAATGTCTTCTTGCATGGATGATAGTTGTATTATGAAACAAAAGGATAATGATTTAGATAGTTCTATTTATATCATCAAATATGATAATGAGTCATTTATAAAGATGCATGAAAGTTACTGCAAGAACAGTGAAATTACAATTATTAATTTCAATAATTCTCCTGAAGTCGATAAATTTTTAAAAGAAAATCCTGATTACAAGATTGAAAGTATAAACAAGACATGCATGGATGCAGGCGGAATGGATTTGTTGAGAAGAATATTAAGTTTTAATCATGAAAATAGTAAAGATACAAAAGCAGAGGCAATGATTAACAAACATGTAGGTATATATCCTACTGTAGAAAATTATTGAATACAGATGCACATTATGTTCATTATGTACTGTATCTTAAGGAACTTTAAAATTTATCCATATACTAATTAGGCTAATAATTGGAAGTTCCAATAAACCTAGGTTAAAGCATAATAAGTATGATATATGAAGTTTTAAGGTAAGGAGTGCAGCTGAATTTAATTGCACTCCTTTTAAAAGCGCTTGACTTGGTGTTAACTCCAGGTGTTATGATATCGGATATCAGGAGGTGAACCGCAATGATGATTGCGGAAGTAAGTGGAAAATTTGATCTTTCACAGGATACACTCCACTATTATGAACGCATCGGACTGATTCCTAGCGTGAACCGCAATAAAAGTGGAATCAGGGATTATACAGAAGAAGACTGTAAATGGGTCGAATTTATCAAATGTATGAGAAATGTAGAGGTAGATGGCAAGCAAGTGCTTGACAGTCAACCGGAGCACATAAGGCAATCGATCGAAGGCTCGCTCAAACGCCTAAAAGTTGATACCATCGATCTGCTCTATCAGCATCGTGTTGACACGAGCGTGCCGATCGAGGAAGTGGCCGGAGCAGTACAAGTACTGATTAAGGAAGGCAAGGTTAAATATTGGGGGCTTTCTGAAGCAGGGGTGCAGACGAGCCGCAGCTGATTAGCCATGCTGCCGCCAATATAAAGTTAGGCAATGATAAGCAGTTTCTCATCAAGGTCGTTTCTCAGTGCCTGCCGTTCATCGGCTATCCCCACAGCCTGAATGCACTGAACTGTGTGAATGCAGCTGTAAAGCAACTTGAAAAATAAGAACGGGAGGAAACTATAATGAGTGAATCGCTTGATTGGAGCAAAGGGGCAATCTTCCCAATCGGGGAATCCTTGCCGGAAATGTTCAGCAAATATTTTATCGGTCAGGCACATCTGAATATGCTGTCAACAACAGGCGTTGGAATCGGCAATGTGACGTTTGAGCCGAAGTGTCGCAACAATTGGCATATTCATCACAAGGGCGGTCAAATTCTGCTTGTAACGGCTGGTCGTGGCTGGTATCAGGAATGGGGCAAAGACGCGCAGGAACTGCATCCGGGCGATGTTGTGAACATTCCCGCTGAAGTTAAGCATTGGCACGGCGCAGCCTTTGACAGTTGGTTTGCCCATCTGGCAGTTGAAGTTCCGGCAGAGGGAGCTTCCAACGAGTGGTTAGAGCCTGTTACGGATGGAGTATACAGCAAACTGAAATAATACAATAATATATCTTGTAACACTGGTGGAGCTCGTACTGAATTCCGTTACGGCAGCGCAAAGGGAGCAAATCTCATGCCGGAATACGACGGCAACCCGGCTCACAGCTTAACAAAAATGAGACTATCTTATCCTTAGACACTAAATAAATATGGAGGTTGATATGGTATGTTATATTTAGGTGAAAATATTCCGAAACTAGGTTTCGGGTTTATGCGACTTCCGATGATTGGTGAAGAAATTGATATTGAGCAGACAAAGGATATGGTCGATCTGTTTATGTCTAAAGGATTCAGTTATTTTGAT
>JARLHD010000409.1 GCA_031292435.1 Ignavibacteriaceae bacterium | reverse complement strand
TTTTCACCTCCAGCGGGCAGATTAGTAAAAATGAAGATGAATATAAGGATAACGAGGGTAACGATGCTGGCGACAATAACGGTGCGAGGTATTTTATTGAACATAAGCGTGTCTCAATTTTTGTAATGAGAAAGAATTACTATTGGGAAAGATCAATAAGCACTAAACTAAATTAAAGTTAAATTGAAAAAATTCAAAGGGATTATTAGAAAGAAACCATTGGAAGGTGACAGAATCGATTTCAGTAAACTCTATTTACACTCTGTTACCAGCTACCTCCCCAAAACCACTTCTCCTCTATTTGATTTACCACCTGAAATCTGTTGAACTCTTTTAGACTCATTGTCAGTATTTCTTTCATCTAAGGACATTGGTATTACAGTTATTTTCATGAAATGGCAAGTTTTTTAGGTACGCCAAATAATTTCTCAAATTAGGGAAGGGGGGTGAGGGGCTGTAATTCTTAGATTTGGGAAAATGAGGAGAGGTTGATACTGCAATAGTTCAATATTTAATGGCATGAAGGTTGTTATGTTAAAGGAAGTAAGAATTCAGGATAATATAAAGGGTACTGATTTTTTGCACTAAAATAGTTTGATATTATAGTGACCAAAAATGAAAAAGAGGAACTACTATTAATAGAGGGGTACTTTTTTTCTGAGCCAGGCTGGAAATCTAAGGGGGGAAAGGGGGTGAGTTTGCATATCGAATAGTTAAACCCAGATTACCCAAGTCGCTTAAAAGTCGCTTTATTCTTGCTTTATACTTGCTCTATGGGTAATTAATGACCCAAGAGAAACAGAGGATGGGGAGGGTTGATTGGATATAGCTTATATGCTTTCCTTAATCAACATAATAGTAAGTGAAGATTATTTCAACAAAATTAACTTTTTAGTTTCTAAAAAATTACCTGCCTTCATTTGGTAGTAATATGTTCCACTGCTTAGATTCTTACCATTTAGCATTATCTCATAAACTCCGGCAGGTTTAACTTCATTTACTAATATTTCAATTTCTTTTCCAAGGACATCAAATAATTTTATTGTTACTATAGTATTTATAGGAATTTGATAATGAATAATGGTAGTCGGATTGAATGGATTAGGATATGCATTTGAAAGTTCAAATTTAACAGAAGGATTGACCACCACTTCAATTATTTTGCTATATTTAGTAGTTCCATCGAAATCAACCATCTTTAAACGATAACTATATTTTCCAGGTTCAACGTTTTTATCGATATATGAGTAATTTCGAGGTAAATTGCTATTGCCAGAAGCTTTAATTGTTGCAACTTTTTGCCAGTTATTATTAATGGATATTTTTTTTTGAATATCAAAAGTAGAACTGTTTATCTCTGTGGCAGTATTCCATTTTAATATTATTTTATTATTTTGAACAGTTGCTATAAATGAAGTTAAATCTACTGGTAATTCCGTAATCGATAGATTATTTATGCATCGTATACTTATTCCTGCAATTTTATTCCCTGCTCCTCCTTCATTTATATTATTATCACTAATTAACATAGAATAAAAAGCATTAGACTCATCATAGTTAGTAGAATTCCAATAATAGGCGTACTTCTGCATATTAATAAAATTACCTTGTGAGTTACCACCGCTTAAAAACGCAGATAAGCCACTCGCATTTGTTCCAGAACCTTGCCCTATTTCTAATAAATCATTTTCTATATTACATACAGTAGTCAATAAAGTTACAAATTCATTCCATGTCGGAATATGCCAACCGGTTGGACATATACCTTTCGAGCCTTCTGTTGTACTATACTGCATTGCTTCATTCCATTGATACAGTCCCCCATAGATATTACAGTTATTCGTGTCATTGTTGTAGCAGTATTTCTCGATAATTCCATTATCCGAATCATTTTGAGATCCATTTATCATTATTCCAATATTAAGATTATCTCTCAACCAACACTGATCCCCGATTGCAATGGTATTATATTTTTGTCCGCCATAATTAATTGTTGGAATTCCGGGACATGTAAAAAACAATGGTACTTTAGTACTTATTCTATTATGTGATAAAGGATTAGTGTCACCAGCCGGAATGAAAATCCCTGATGAAAGGTTGTTTGGAGCAGTAAAAAATATAAACCTTATTTCTGCTTACTTTTTTTATGTTTTTCTTTTGAAAACAACCCAGCAGTATATTTTTCGTAAAGTTCGAATAAGAATTCAATTCTTTTTGTTTCATTTGGGAATGGCTGCGGACGGTAACATAAGTCTACTGCTTTATCCAATTCCTGGTGTGCTTTTACTAATGAAGGCGGCATTGTTAAGGGATCGTATAAATCTGCGAGACTGCTGTTTGGAAATTCTTTTCGCGCATCTAAAATATTTTGGGCTTTTTCTTCAACTATTTTTATTTGTTTATCAGTAGTGCTTTCAGGCCAGGGGAAGTTATTGTAGACAATATCATTTGAGTAACGATAGTCGCTTTTTATTCGTCCACAAGTATATTTTATCCACGCATTATGCATAATTGAGGTCAAAATGCCGAAATGATAGAAAGTTGCATTGGGGATAGAAAAACAACTGTTGGGGACAATAAATTCTTTTGAAAAAAATCCAATTGGGACATATTTTCTATTTTCTGATGAATGGCTGGGCATAAGTACATAATCAGACTTAGGTTGACGGTTCTCTGTAAATCGTGAGGGGATTTGAGCCCATTTAACTGTTGCAGCCTTCTGACTCTTTAAGCGGAACTCCCTGACATTTTCAATCCTTTTAATCAAGTGCGGGCATTGTTTAATTTCTGTCGGGTTTGCATCAACCAACCAAAAACACCACCTTTTTTGGTAATGTAAAAACTCTTTGGCACTTACAAAAGGTTTAATAAATTTTAATGCCTGGGGTTCTAATTTTACAAATTCTATTTTTTCCTCTTCTGACATTAAAAAGTTTCCATCGTCAGTTGGTTGGCTTCCTTTCAGCATCTTAGGAACATTATTAATAGGATTCTTCCTGATAATTACAGCAAAGTCTTTTCCTTCAACCAAATAAGGGTTGACATTTTTAACTTTAATTTCGTGTGGTTCCCCTTGAATATCTAAGTATTCAAATAATCGTTTTTCGCTTATATCATAATTCGCAAACCCAATTATTATAACATGCACTGCGGCATTGCCTCTAGCTTCATTGGACCACTTAAAAGTTCTGTGTGCATAATGTATTTTAATTTTGTAATTATTAAAAAGTTCATTCCAAAGGGCTCCGACTTGCTCACCCTGGGAAATAGAGTTAGTGGATACGAACGCAACCTTAATCCTGGAATCTTGAATGTATTTAGCAGCTTTTATATACCAGCAGGTTACATAATCGAGAATACCAGAACCTTTTACTCCTGAAAGAACTTTTTCAATGTCTTTTTTCTGTTCTTCATTTTGTAATTGTTTTCCACTGAAAGGAGGATTGCCCAAAATATAGGATAGTTTATCTTTTGCGATAATTGTTTCCCAATCAATTTGAAGGGCATTTTTATTTACAATATTTGCAATTTTCTTTAATGGCAGACGCACATAATAATCGCCAAACTCCTCAGATACTTTTATATTCATCTGGTGGTCCATAAGCCACATAGCAACTTCAGAAATACGGGCGGGCCATTCTTCAATTTCAATTCCATAAAACTGATCTATATCAACCCAAACCATGTCCTTTATATTAAACTGAGGTTTATCAGGGTCGTATAGAATTCGAAGAATTTCAATTTCCAATTTCCTTAATTCCCGGTATGCGATAACAAGGAAATTGCCACATCCACAAGCGGGGTCTAAGAATTTAAGATGAGAAATTTTTTCATGGAAATTTAGTAATTGCTTATGGTTATTCTTTATGTCCTTAAATTCTTTATTGAGATCATCAAGAAACAGCGAGTTAATAACTTTAAGAATATTTTTTTCTGATGTATAATGAGCACCAAGACTGCGGCGTTCTTCCGGATTCATTACAGCCTGGAACAAAGAACCGAATACGGCGGGGGAAATCTTTCCCCAATCAAGTCTGCTGCTTTCGAGAAGTATATTCCGCATTTCCTTGTCAAATGATGCCTGAGGTAGAACCTCTTCAAATAATTTTCCATTTACATAAGGAAAATCGGATAAACTTTCATTTAGATTTTTTAATCGATCTTCAGGGGGTTTGTTTAAGATAAAGAATAAACTAGCTATTTGTGCGGCGAGATCACTTCCATCTTCTTTGGTCTGAAGTTTAATATAATCTTCAAAAATATCCTTGTTAAAAATATTTGTATCATCAGCGAACAAACAGAAAACAAGTCTGACGAGATAAACTTCTAAATCATGCCCTTTATAATTAATACTTTTAAGTTTGTCATGAAGCTTGCCCATAAGTTCGGCTGCTTCAATATTGACAGGATCTTCTTCTTTGAATATTCGTTTTTCATAACCAGCAATAAAACCGAAAAGACTAACATGTTTTACAAGTTCTTTAAGTAGAAATTCATGTTGGATATTTTCGTCAAGATCGAATAAGCGGAATTTGTTAAAATCGCATAAGAGAATATATTTTGGAAGTTCAGCTTCTGTCAAACCAAAGGAATAAGCAATTGCCTGATTTTTGGCTTTTTCAAGGTTCTTGCCTTTTGACTTATGTTCAATTAATATTTTCCCCGGCCAGAGGAGATCGATATAGCCTTCTCTGCCATCAATCTTTTTTACCGGTCTTTCAAATGTTGCTACTCGTCGGCGGTTTATTCCAAATACTTCAAAGAATTCATTAAGGAATGTTTGGGATTCAGCGGATTCTTCGGAGGCAGATTCCCAATCCTTAGAGAATTTAACTGCACGAGATTTTATTTCATTCCAGCTTAAAGGCATGTATTAACTTAAGGAATTCATTACAATTAGTCCATAAACTTTAAGGATGAATTAGAATGACCGAGGAGGATCCTTCTTATATATTCAATAAATGCTTCCTAAAGGAATGGTTTTGCTAGATAACCGGAATAAAATTATGATGAAGTCAAGGGGCTTTTGCCGAAGGTCATTTCTACAAGGTTTAGATTTTTCTAGGCTTCGCGATGAGATGGGAGGAGTTTATCCTGTTCAAGTTTCTTTTGTCGGGCTTCTTCTTTTGATTTTTCTATGGCAATTTTTTCTTTTCGTTTTTTGCAAATGGCTTCAACATATGCATCGATCTTTACCCGGTTCAGTAGCATTTGTGTATCCATCCTGTATACTGCGTCTCTTCAGGGAGTCTTCAGCGTTAGTCGATCAAAGTTAGAGGGAGGGTTCCAAAAATGAATGATTACCCTCTACTATTTAGCTGAAGAAATGGCATTATTTGCTGTGGCGTTTGTGGAGGTTGGCGGCGATGTCGGTTAGGGGGATGCCTTTTTCTGCAAGTAATACGAACAGATGATAAAGGAGATCGGAGGTTTCGTTAATTAAATCTTTTTTGTCTTTGTTCTTTGCGGCGATTATTGTTTCGACGGCTTCCTCCCCTACTTTCTGGATTATCCTGTCCTCCCCTTCTTTAAATAGTTTGGTGGTATAGGAATGTTCCGGCAGGTTTTTTTTGCGTGTCTCAATTATATGATAAAGTTCATTGAGGAATGTAATATCAGGATACTGCTCTTCTTTGAAACATGAGTAATCGCCGGTATGGCAGGTGTTTCCATCAGGTATCACCCTAATCAATAGGGTATCGTCATCGCAGTCTTTTTTCATATTGATTACATTGAGGAAATTACCGGAGGTTTCCCCTTTGGTCCATATTTTTTTCCTGCTCCTGCTATAGAAGGTAGCTTTGCCGGTTGAGTTGGTTATATCCAGCGATTCTTTATTCATAAAGCCGACCATAAGGACTGCGCCTGTAATGTTATCCACAATAACTGCAGGGATTAAACCATTGAGCCTGTTGAAATTGACCTGGTCAGATGTAATCATTTCTTTTTTCATTTTATTTCCGCACGTGTATTTTATTTTGTGATAGATAATTTTTAAGTTCTTTAATTTTAATTTCGCCGAAATGGAAGAGGGATGCTGCAAGGCAGGCATCCACATTTGCTTCTTTGAAGCATTCAAGGAAATGTTCCATTGATCCGGCTCCGCCTGAGGCAATAACCGGGATGTTAACATTTGAAGTAAGCATTGTGAGGAAAGGGATATCGAACCCGGATTTGGTCCCATCTTTATCCATTGAGGTAAGGAGGATTTCACCTGCACCGAGTTCTTCAACTTTTTTGCACCACCACAGACCTTCAAGATCAGTTTCTTCAGTCCCGCCTTTTACATAGACTTTATATTTTCCATTTTTCTGTTTGATATCAATGGCGGCAACTATTGCCTGACTGCCGAACTGTTTAGAGGCGGAGGTAATTAATGAAGGACCGGTTACAATGGAGGAGTTAAGGGATACTTTATCAGCGCCGGCTCTTAGCAGATTTTCAATATCAGCAAGTTTCCTGATCCCGCCGCCAACGGTAAAGGGGATCTGTATAGCAGAAGCGACATCTTTTACAAGACCGAGCAGTGTATCCCTTTTTTCGATAGAGGCGGTAATATCGAGGAAGACCAATTCATCGGCACCCTCATCCGAGTACACCCGTGCAAGTTCGACAGCGGAGCCTGCATCCCTAAGATTAACAAAGTTAACTCCTTTAACAACTCTATTGTTTTTAACATCGAGGCAGGGAATAATTCTTTTACTCAGCAAGTGAACTTAACTCCTCAAGATCTATTGTGTTTTCGTAAATTGCTTTGCCCACAACGGTGCCATAGATATTTAATTGTTTAAGCGACTTTATATTTTGAATATTTTTAATTCCACCGGAAGCGATCAGTTTAATATCCTTAAAATCTTTCATAATCTCAACATAAAGTTTGGTGTTAGTCCCCTGCAGCATACCATCGCGTGATATATCAGTGCAGAGGAACTGGCTGATGCCGATGGAAAGACAATAGTTGATATGGTCGTTGAGAGAAACGGAAGTTGTTTCAGTCCATCCATGTACAGCGATCTTTTTATTTTTTACATCTGCGGAGATTATAAAGAGGGACGGGTTGTTGGATTTAATTATAGATTCAAATAAATGTTTTGACTTAACGGCAAGGGAGCCGATGATAATCCTATCGATACCGATTGCGGTTAATGACTGCACATCCTCTGCGGAGCGGATACCACCGCCGAACTCAATTTCGAGAGATGTTTCATCCTTAATGGATTTTAGTATATCAAGAATAGTAATTTCGCCATTGGCGGAACCGAGGAGATCGACTATATGAATGCGTTTGAATCCGAAGCGCATAAACTCTTTTGCCTGGGCGAGCGGGGAGAGAGGATAATATGTAATATCGTTATAATTTCCGCGG
>JARLHD010000052.1 GCA_031292435.1 Ignavibacteriaceae bacterium | reverse complement strand
AGCATCCTTAAAATATTGAGATTCATTTCTGCATATAACTAATTGTTCCTCTAAATTCTTTTCAGTAATGGGGTCGCCACCTTCCTCAATTCCTACAAACCATATTTTGCTATTTATATTTCCAGAACCTATGTACTTGCACAATGATATAAAGTTTTCATTTAATGTAGAATTCATTTCTTCTTTTCCTTTGTAATTGTACATATATATTGGCGTTGTTTAGCCGTCACATAATTATTTATCAAATATCCGACAGCAAAGCGGCCAGCTGAAGAATGTTATTTAAGCATTTGCAATGGACCTATTTCTCTATATTCTAGTTCAAGCCCATTATCTTTAATAGGTAATAGTCGAAATGTTTTTGTAAATGTATGTGAACTACTATCGTATGTTGAACACAAAAAATAATCTCCAGTTTTACAAATAACAAATGTATTCTTTAAGCTTGTAATAACAGTGTACCTACTTTTATACTTGGCCTCTCGTTGCCCGATTCCAAGGCTGATACTGGTAATTAAAATAACGCCAAATAATGCTGTAAATAGCCACTGTGGGATAACTTTCCATAAACTATTAAGGTAAGAGAAAACAAATAATAATAAGAATGAAGATGAAATGATAGTGGGAGTATACCAATCGAAGGAATAAATTGTAAAAAATAGGAGCCATAGAATTATTGAAGATCCCACTGAAACTATTACTGATTTCTTCCATGACAATTTATAAAGATTAACTATTCCATATGTCCAAACGAAACTTAATGTATTATATAAAATTATACCTAAACCAAATATTGCTGAACCAAACACAACTAATGTGTAAATATCCACAGAAATAAGATCTTCAGGTGCTCCAAAAGCCCGCAAATAGCTTCTCTGGTATTGGAATGCCGAATAGTAAGCTAGTATAGGAATTGCTGCTAAAATAACATTATCAGTAAAGAATTTTTTCTTAATTTCACCTATTTCCATGACCAGTAATCCTTATTATTTTGCTCAATTTTATATCAAAGAGACTTTTATGTATTCTTTTGAGGTCTTAAATTTTGCTCAGTATTTTTCTCATAATGAATCCAGAGAGTTTTATTCAATGCATTAAAACCATGTGCCGCCATTGTCACAGCAAATCCTCCAATACCTGTTAATAATATTGACGCTATTATTTGAAAGGTTATCTTTAGCCAAACAATTGTTTTAACCGATTCAAAGGCTAATGCTTGATCAGCCGTATATTTTAAGAAAAGGGTTTGTATTATCAATAATGTAGAATGAAGAAATTTCTCGCCAGCATAAATTATATTATTCTTATCAACATCATCATGGATACAATGAACAAATGAAAAACATAACGCCGATAGAGCCGCAATAGTTGCTGTTGCAGTCAATGCCATTGATGTAACTTTACCACCAGATTCAAAAACAATGTTTTGAATATATAATAGCCCAGAAATACTCAGAATAGAATATCCAAGGACTCTACTTAAGAATGAATATATTTTTACATAAAGCATCTTGTACCTCTAATATTGCGTTCTTTAGCCGCCGTCTTAATAATTTATAATTTTTCCGGCAACAAAGCGGTTAGATAATAAATCGCCCTTATGAGTGTTTGTTTTTATTGTTAATAAAGGCAATTGTATTTGGTATTTTATCATCAAAATCAGTTAATAATTCATTACATGATTGAGATAAATTTTGTATAATCTTTATCATTGCTTTGGAAGATATAACCCTAATATAATATTTGTCATTGCTTAGATTAGGTTGCTCCATCTTAATTATACCTTGCTCTATTTCATTTACAATTATTTCAGATGTTTCACCTAAATAGCATTCGAATAAAGGACCATCTACTATAATCAATGGAAAATATATTTCTAAACGTGATATAAAATTATTGTTGAATTTCTCTTCTAAATATTTTATGCTGGAGGCAACTCCATTACATACCTGCATTATGGCTTGATAGGGGACGTCGCTTCTATCTATTTCTGAATGATTATTTTTGTTTTTTGTTATGCATCTTACCCCATAGAAAAGATTATTTGGAACTTCGAATAAATAATTATCTTTATTACTAGCTGTATTTTCAATTTCTAGCAAAGCTATTTTTCCTATCTCAGTTGCACTTCTAAACATTGCATCATGTTTTACTGCTTTAGATTTGTCTGAGTCTGCACGAAACATAATCCAGGGAGATAGTTTTGAATATTTGCACTCAACAATAAATTTAATATCAAAAATAACATACTTATTTACAAGTTTTCCTTTGTAACAAATAACATCAATTTCCCTGGACTTATGCGAATTGACATCCTCTAAATAAACGGACGAATTAACTGAGAATCCTTCTTTTTGAAATATCTGCGATACCTGCATTTCAAACGGAAAACCTTCTCTTTCTAGGTACTCAATTATATTTTTCTTTACATCCATAGCTAATTCTAATATTGTATGTGATCCGCACCGTAATAATTTAATAAATATCAGCCAGCAATGCGATCGGCCGAAGAACGGGTTAGGTGCCCTTTTGACATATTATTATTTCTTCTCACTTAATTTCGGTGCATTTGGAAAACAAGCGACCATTCTTCCCATCAATACGATCAAGTAACAGTATGATTGGAAACAGATGAAATCGCATAATTCTGGATCATGCAATGTCTTACTTACAGAGTAACCCAAACTACCTGAATCTAAATGAACAAGATTGAAAGATGAACCTATCGGATCACCATGAAGTATATGATTAAATAAATCGCATATTTGTTTGGCTTGATCGATATTTGTTTCTCCTTGCATAGTTGCTAACATTGTTGCAAGACTTGGTCGTTCGCGATATTTCCAACCGTCTTGCCACAGGTGTACATCTTCAGGATTTATCTGTAAATAAGAAATCATTCCTGCACGTTCAATCAGTGGTCGCATTAGCACAACAGCGGAAAAAAGGTATCCCTGTCTAACAAGTTCCCTAATACTGAGTGCAATATTTATACCTTGAGGAATAATTTGACATGCTGCTTTCTGAAGATCTGTCAATGCATTTGTATGAGTGAAAGCAACAACATCGGTATTTGCTTCCAGACAAGAGAGAATAACTTGGTCAAAGTGGTAAACAGATTCACGACCAAGATATGGTTCATTACATGGGGTAAACACGGCGGAGGAAATATTATCTGAATTCATTAAGTTACCTCTTCGATCTATGATAGGTGCCTAACGGCTTTGTTTAAGCCACTACCAATCTAATTTATCAAATACCTACAGCAAGGTGGTCGGCTTAAGTACATATTAAGAATAAATCTATTTCTTAGAGACAGTTGAGTATAACAGATTAGTTAATTCTATTATCCGAGATTTACTTATAAAATTATAAACTGTTTGTAATGACCGCTCTCCTAAAAAAAGTGTTCCAAGTGAACCTTGTTCATTATTTTGAAAATAAAACCTTAACGAAGGATACCATGTGGCAACATTTTGACTTTCCTTAATTATTTGATCTTCTCTTGCGACTATAAATTGATAGCTAATTCCATCTTTTTTACCAAATTTATCATTCCATTTTTCAGATGAGGTATTTAGAATCTTTATAAATTCCATTACTTGTTTTGGCAATAAGGGTATTGAATATGATAAATTAACATCTCCTAATTCATTAACAGCGTCTCCCCTGTATGAGGGTGCGATAAGGATATAAGATAATGTGTCATTATCTTTTGCAGAAATAACGCCGAAGTGAAAAGGATTAGTAGCATCACCATCATTTATTAGTTCGAAGGTGGTTTTTGTTGAATGATGGAAAAAAGGTAAACTCGCTTCAGAATGATAAAACGTTGGTGGTGGCGGTGCACAGCCCCCAAGAAATACTAATACTGTAAAAACAATGAGTAGCGGGCCTAAATTTTTCATGAGAACCTTGTTTATTTAATAATTTGTATTGACTTTGTAACCCAATAATGTTTTGGAAATGGAACAGGTAAGCATTAGGGAAGTCCGTCTACGGTTAGCATCGAATCAAATGAGCATATCATAATCCCGATCTTTGTCTAGTGCAATTATACAAACGTAATTATAAAAAAGAGTAGATTCAATAAATGGGGAAGGAATAACTGATCAGAATAAGTATTCAATCAACCTTCTCGTAAAATTTCTTTTGCCCGGTACATGAATCTTCGAACTATAAGCCCACATATGTCGGCAATCCCTGCATATTAAATTATATGGAGGTGCAAGACAACTTGTCCAGAAAACTATTTCACCAGTTTTAATCAGGTCGGCCCATTCATCCTTCCATCGGACTGCAAGAAATGCGACTTTGGGTGAACCACATTGAGGGCAGACTTTACCGAAGCGTTCAGAAGGGTCGTTGAAGTAGTTTATGTTTTCCATATAAAAATGTCTTATAAATCTAAAATATCTACATGCACAATGTCCCCATACTTCCACTTAAAGGCACGTATCTCCTGCTTTACAACTTTCAGTTTCTTTTTAAGTGGAATAATAACAAGTAATTTCCAGGATGCTATTTTGCTAATTTCGTCTGATAGCATCTGCTTTCTGTTTACTAACGCATAATATATACGATTGGTTTCTTCGTCATTGTCTGGTGGGTAATAAAATGCTTCTGTCATAATATTAAATATATAAATCTTAAAATTAGTTTGCGGGTTTTTCAATTACCCACCCCCGGTATCGGTACTAGAGTTACCTACTACAAAATACCAGGTAAGGGAATCACCCTTGGAATTCGGAACTTAAATTCGCTATAATAAAATTTTTTATTTTTCTAGGAAAAATCCTTTTGGAAAATATTTTTTTATAATTTTTTACTGCGTCTATTAGGGTAAAAAGAGCCGCACAGTACGGACAATTATTAAAACTTATTGCCACAATACCTACAAATCTTTGCTCCTTTTTTTATAGTCTCCATGCACATTGGACATACTTTTTCTTCCTCTAATAATCTGTTCGTTATTTTCCAGAAAACAAGTTCAATTTTTTCAACATTTTTCTGATTTATCCCTCCCAATGATTATTTGATATTTGTTCAATCGACTAAAATTCTCTAATAGTTCTGGCTGTCAATTTATTATTATTATTTTTTGATGAAAACTATATATAAAATAACTCCTGCTGATACTATCAATAATGGCGGAAAGGCTATTCCTAGAACAGCCGAAATTACGATTATGGCCACATCTTTACCGGAACTCATAATATTTCCTGTTTTTAATTTAAGATATTTATTACTCCATCAGCCTTTCTTAATGAAAAATATCCATAGCCCGACTAATATTGCAACAATTAATAATGGTGGGATAGCTATTCCAATTGCGCCAGCAATTAACATTATTAACCACATAACTTTGCCTGGACTCGGACTGCTCATTATTTTTCCTATTTTAATTTTATTTCACTGATCAGGTTATCGAATATTTTTTAGCAAACCTATTCGAGCACTATTAATATGATCTGATTGCAAAAAACTCGGGGAATGATGAAACTGCCCATCTTGGCTTAGAAAATTATCATTTCCATGATGGGCCATAGTCAAACCCATATGATCCCCATGAGAGTTATAATAATCATGACCATCGAAGATGTTTTTCATTGTAAAACCCTTCATTGCACCATGTGAATCCCAATAATTCTTGCCCCCGAAAATATTTTTCTGCGATGTCCCAGTTATTTCTCCATGCTTTGAAATATGGGTATGGATGGAATGATCATTATCCAAATGGCTAGGATCATGATTAAAATGATCCATGGAATGGTCAGTATCTAAATGACCAGGGTCGTGATTAAAATGATCCATATTATTCTCCATTATTTTGTAGCTGAAAATTGTTTCATTAAATATTCATAAGCTTCATTTATGAATTGGGCTTTCCGGTTTGCAAGATCCTGAAACTCTTGGGATAAAGTTGAAAAACGGTCAGGATGATATTTTTTCATTACTTCCCTGTAGGCATCTTTTATTGCCTGTTCTGAAGCACCATATTTGATTCCAAAAACCTCATAATAACCGTCTGTTCCATTCCTGTGACTTGAATTTGAGGAACTTTTGTTATTTGATGAAGTATGTTTTTTATTGTTGTTATACCCTGAATGGCCATACATTTTATCCAAGGCTAAAAATATTTGCGATGCGTCATTAATTTTTAAGAGGTATGAATAAAGTAAATAAAGGTTTTCGGAGTTTATCGGATCATTCGTCTGAATTTCTTCCATTAAAACTTGAACGGGTGATTGAGTTACTTCTGGTTGATCGAAAGGATTATTTAGAGACATTTCTGGAACGAAGAGATCAAGAATAACTTCCATATTTGATGTAGTGGGGTTACTTGCCTTAAGTAAAAGAGCAAAACGTTGTAATGATACATCTTTGGGAATGGAGGAACGAATCTCTTCGGATTGGAGTAGACAGTCAATTTCACGCATACAAACCCCCTGAATAGCTAGATTCATATAATTATCATCAACTCCTAAAAATTTTGAAACACCCTTGGATACTCCGGGTATAATTATGAGATCCTCAAATCCTAATCCGCCGGTTAAAAATGCTGCTGTCCATCCCGCAAAACTGCTAAACACTTTGGATCTTTTATCTTTTATATTATCTGTTGTAAGGGAGGTTAGGGCAAGCTCATAATGTTCGAATGCATTTTTATATTTACGATTAAGCAATTGTTCATCGCCTTGATTAATAAGCTCGTCAAATCGTTTTTTATTCATACGTATTTACCTTATTTTTTCTATTATACGATCTTCTGTTTCTATTTCTTTAACATCTGATTTTATAGAAGAAGAAACCTTTTGTGTAATTATTTTGTCCATCTTTATTCTTGAGTATATTCTGGACCAATCAAGATTTGCATTTTGATCGGTTGTTGAATCAATTTGATTAAGGACAGCAGTGAGATCCATTCCATCATTTGAAATTGATTTCTCCCGTATGATGATTTGTAATAAGTCTCTATAGTCATTTACAATTTCTGAATTTATGATTTTTAACTTATAGTCAACTTTTTTGACATCTAATTCTAAACGCTTCATATCTTCTCTTTGTGATTCTATTTTGTCCGATAACTTAAGGAATTGCTCCGATTGGTTGTTTATTGCAGGTAAAGCTACATTATTTAAGAAATGTATAATAGTATCCTCAAATTCATCTTTATCATCCTCCAACATTTTCAAATCACGGTTATACTTATTCACTTTTGCATTAAATTTATTCTCGTGCTCGCTATAAGCATCAATCGAATTATTTATAGCAATTTTCTCAGCAGATAAACTTTTACCAAAGAGATACTCAGAGATTTGATCACCTACAGCTTTAAATGGATGATTATGCTGGTAATCCTCAATCATTTGCTCACAATTTTTTACCTCGTCACTTAACTTTATCCTTTTTATTTCAATCTTATTTAAAGTATTGTCAAGGTCATCACTTCTGCATTCCAAAATATCTATCTTGTTGACAAATTTATCCTTCGAATTTCCAATATTCGTTGGGACATTATTACCAATAAAATAATGATCAATGTTCTTTATTATATTATAATTATCTTGGCCTTTGCAATCATTATTCCAATTTTTTATACTAGAATTAAAATTCTCTAAGCCCTTATCTCTTTGTGTTACCATATTCTTAAAATTATCAACAAAATATTTTATTTTTTCTTTTTGCTTAATTAAAACATTTTGTTCTCCAACTAAATCATTTCCTATAATTCGTAACCTTTTCATAATAGCTTTATTTTTTAGCTGAGTCCCTCCAGGTATAATAACATTGGTAAAATAATCAACGATATCAGCCATACCACTTTTTTTATATTCCCCATCAATAGCGTTAAGACCATCTAAGGCAGAAATAAGGAAAAATTTTTCAAACATTGGCTGATATTGGATTAGCTTTGCTTTAAGATGTTGTTCTGCGGATTCTCCTTCTTTTAAGGGTAGTTTATTAACCCAATTTACAATACCAACAGGCTTGAAATATTTACAATGATCTGATATGATCTTAAATTCTGAAGCTTTCCCCATTTTACGTGCGTCAAATAACCAAATTACAAGATCAGAATATCGGATAAAATCTTTTGTTATATCTGTGTGTCTATTGTAACTGGAATTAAAGCCCGGAGTATCTGCCAAATCGATATGTTCTAATAGTTTGTTGTTTAATTCAACGGTTACATATTTCACCTTATCAAGAATGGCGTTCTCATCATTTTCAACAACAAATTCGTCCATATTTCTAACATTATCATTTAATTCCAATGTTTTGATTGTATTATCTTTAAAGTGAACACTTAGTTTTTTTATTTTCCCAAACTGTAATTTAGTAATAGTGGCTGTTGTTTCTCGCTGTTTCATTGCCAACAATTTTTCTCGTAATAAAGCGTTAATAAAGGTTGACTTGCCTGACGAGAACTCTCCTAAAACCGTAACGAGCAGCGGTGATTTATAAGATTCAATCAAAGATTCAATTGTTCCAAGCAATTCCTTTGTCTTTTCCTTTTCAAGTTCGAGTTTAATTATTGCAGAGGAAAGAGATTTAACAATTACTTCAAATGAGGTCTTTTTATTTTTTTTTACTTCAATTAATGGGTTACTTTGCTGCTTGTTTTCTTTTCTTTCCGTTCCTTGGCTACTTCTCTTATTTCTTGTGTAAAATATCAGCCATATTATAATTCCTATGATAATAGCGGAAAATATATATTCCATATGATGAGAACCTTATCTTAATATTAATTAATATGAATTTGTTGGACTTTAAGATTTATTTCATGAAGCTCATCTTTTAGAGAAAGTAAATTTTGAGCTCTATTGCAAAAACTGTCGCCTTTTTTAGCGCCCTCATTAATTCTGTTTTGGATATTTGTGGATAAGTCCTTAAAGACTTGATCGAATTCTTTTTCCAAATCTTTTATCAAATTGCCATAATATTCAGAACAATATTCATGAAGAGTATTAATGGCAGTCTCAAATTCAGCTTTCATTCTAATTCGTAGCAATTGTTTGAGTTCATTTTTTTGTTCTTCAAGTATCTTTTTCGTGAAGTGTGGTGTTAAATATTTACCAGATAGAAATGAACTACCAATTAGTGAAGGCATAATTACTGCTACACTCAAACCACCGGAAGCAATTGCAAGTATTCCTGCCAGTATGCCACCCCCTAGAGTTGCAATTGTATTAGCTTTTTCAAGTTTTTCTTTACCCCCAACCTTGAATGAAGTTATTTTTGAAGGGCTACTGAATCCGGCGAGTGTGTTGACTTTTGATAGCATAGGAACTTTTGAAAAAGAGTTCTGAAAAGCAGTAATTGAATTGGATATTGTAAATTGTATGAATTCATCAATACTATTTGAATTGTTATCTATCCATTGTTTCATGGACTGATTAAACTTAAATGGCAATATTTTTTCTGCATATTCTGTTAGATCCACTTTTTTAGTATCTATTTCAATGAATAAGCTATCATAAAGCTCTTTGTAACGATTTAGCAAAGTAGTTTCTATTCGGGCATTCAATGCTTCAGCATCAGTACCTATATATTTAATAATCTCATTGAAGTCTATTTTGAATTCCTCTTTTGACAGTGAAAGTGTTTGTAATTGCTTTTCTAAATCTGCACTATTCATTTGTAACTGCGCATTTTCAAGGTCAATTTCTTCTAAAAATATATTTAATAGACTATTTATTTGGAGTTGAGTACCTTTGATTAAAGAAACAGATCTAGAACTATCTGTGATGAAATTCAATAGTTTTTCTTTAAACGGTAAAAATCTAGATCGTTCTAAACTATTACCATCGTTATTAAAAATACCCTTTTGTGCTAAATCTGAAGAGATAGGAAGTATGGCAACTTCTGTAATATTTAAAGTCTCTTTAAGTTTTTCTGCCACATCATTTATAATAAAATCGATTTGTGATTCGTCAATCAGATCAATTTTATTTAGTATAAAAAATAACGTGGGGATATTATTTTTCAAAATATGATCTTGAATAAATGTTTTTTCAGAGTTTGTAAATGGTTTTGTTGCATCTAACAAAATTATGGTTGCATCGGATAATGGCATATATCCATAAGTAATTTCGAGACGCTGTTTGCTGATATCATTTACCCCTGGAGTATCAACAAGAAATACATTGTTTTTTAAGAAAATCGCTGGACATTCTATTTCTATATGATGGACTGTGGAGGGATCAAACTCTTTTAGCGATGTATATTCTTTAAATGCTTCTTTAGTAGAGGTAATTTCTTTTCTACCCGCATCTTTATCAACAATTGTGATTCTCGTTTTATTCTCAAATCCAATGACATTAATTGTTGCAGTCGTTTCACGAGCAGCCGTTGGAATTAAATCTTCTTCCAATAACGCATTGACTAGAGTTGATTTCCCCCGATTGAATTCACCAACAACTGTTATTCTGAATGAACTATCCTTGATTCTTGTAAGAAGATTCGAGGAAATTTTGTTAATATTTGAAAAATTGTTAACAGAAGATAAACGATTAATCTTTTCTATTTGGTTTAATAGATTATCCCGCTGTTCAATAAATTGTTTTTCCATTTGTTCACTCAGAGATTTGTATTTTTAGTTCGTTAAATTCTGCTTGGATTTTGACTAGTAATTGGATCCCATTTTGATATTTTACCCGATTCTGTTTGATCTGTTCTTCGGAATTTTTACGTTCCTGTATTATGGCCTTAATCATATCATCAATATTTTGAATTGACGATTCTATACTTTTATTAAATATCTTTTTAAAAGCATTGGAATCATTGATGATCATTTTTTTACCTTGTGGAACCAAATCATCGATAGATATTCTCAATTCTTTATAAACATGATCGGCTATTTTTGTTAATTGCTTTTGACGAATCTTATCCTGCATGAATTTACCCCATACACCTCCACCTAACACCCCAGCAATCAATGCAATTGGACCGGTCAATAATATTGCTGCAAGCGCTCCAATACCTGCAGAACCTCCCCATCTCAAAATATTATCTTCCAACAAATATGTTTCATTTTTATCTGAACTGATTTCTTTTTGTAAACTTAGAACTAAAGACTGTTTCTGATTTGATGAGAGGTCATTTCTAACAGCCTCAATATTTGCACAGAGATCATCATATCGTCGCGACACTTCATCTTTTAACTTATTAACTTCACGGTTCGTAAAATCCCCTATTTCAATTAGCGCCTTGGCCAGATTAGATTTAATACTATTCGGTAATAAGCCTTTTAATTCTTCAGCATCATCTTTAAAATGTATTATGAAAAAATTTACGTTGTTGGCAAATTCCGATAATATCTCGGTTGCATAGTTCTCATACTTTATTGTTATGTTATTTAACCGTTCATCAATATGTCTCACAATTTCTTTTTGAGTTGACCTCGCCATTTCTATCTGTGGATAAATGGTTTGTAATTTGTTATTGAATTCTTCTGGAGAAAAATTAAGTGCATTAAGTAATCCATTTGTTTTTGATATCTCATAATTAAGTGTTTCGAGTGATTGATTGATAACCGGTCGAATCATTTCCTTGGCTTTGTCGCTTGATGTGAGAAATGCTTCTAAATCAGTGATGAACTTTTGCATTCCAGATTCAGCCCAATTTCCTGATTCTGCTAACTTTGAGTTCATTGGATATAGTACTATCGTTTCATTGGATTCAATGACTGATTTTAGTTTTTTAGGCCAATGTTTGTCTATATAAACCTCAAGGGGGTCATCATCTATAAAATTCGATTCATCAATACGATTCACTACAAACATAAATTTTGTCATATAGCGACGAAATGTTGTTAGATAAATCCTTTCGCTTTCTGAAAGAAATTGTGTAGCATTTAATAAAAAAATAGCGGCGTGTCCATTTGGCAAAAACTCAAGTGTACTCAATTCGTGATATTCATATGTTGTATTCAACCCCGGTGTATCAACTAATTCAATTCCATTTTCACAATACTTTGAAGGATAATAGACATCAATGTGCCTTATCTTCTGAACTTTATCATTCGACTCTTTTGTTAATGCGGTATAATTCATCATTTGACATAATTTGATTTCTTCAGTTTCTCCTTTACTTATTTCATTGCCTTTTTCATCTTTATCCCCCCAATATGTGATGACTGCTTTTTCAGGAGTTCCATATTTTATGATGTTTATAGTCGCAGTAGTTTCAGTTGTAGCGGTGGGTAGGATTTTGTTCCGTAGAATTGCATTAAGAAATGTTGATTTACCACTACTAAACTCACCGACAACTAAAACTTTGAATGTTGCTGAATTTAACTTGTTTCTTAATTGTTCAACATCCTTGATATTATTATTAGATTTACAATCGTGGGCTAGCGAATCAGATAATTTTATCAATAACACATCAACATTATGTTTCAGTTGGGTAAAGTCTTGTAGCGATCTAATTGCCATTTAATATCCAGGTTAGTTTACTACCGCTGTTTAGATAAATATTAGGAAGGTAGAAAGAAACAGGAAAGATGAAAACTGAGTAAAAATATTTCACAAAATATTCCATTAAATTGAATAAAAAAGGGACGCAAACGATAATGATCTCTTGTTTAGAGCCATTGTCATGCAATCGAATATCAAGCCGAATAATGTCGACAGTAAAATCCATGATTCCTTATTCTTAATTTGGTATAAGAATTAAGTGTTGTTTAAAATAAAAAGTGCGAGACTCCAATACGCGCCCCGCTCTAGGCTCTAGCCAGCCTCTCACAAGGAAACGTAAGGAGCTCGCACATTATATGCGGCTCCAACGTCTGTTCTTGTGAGATTCCGAAATTGGCTAGATTTAGAACGGAACAGTAAAACTTATTTAGTTAGAATTATTTTCTAATTTATTTGCACCTTTATTTTTATCTTAAAATAATCGAATCCATTGTAATGGAAAAATATAGTTAATATTTAAGACATTCAAGAATAATCAAATATATAGCCGTCAGTAAACCTGACGGCCTTAAAGCTTAATAGATTCCTACTGCATACATCGTTACCATTACAGTAAGTCTAGCCAACACATCAATTTCATTCTCTACAGCAATCGTTAAATTATGTAAAGTGGCAATTGTAATATAGCCCCTGAGTATCTGTTCTAATTCTTTGGTGTCTGTATAATAGTATAATTCTTCAATGCTGCTTAGAGCTTTGTTTCTGTGTCGAGCAAGGAATTCAGCTAAAAGTACTCGTTTACCAGATGATCCCTGATCGCCTATAACATCTAACAAGTCTCTTAGCAAATAACCATAATTATTAAAAAGATCCTCATTCTTGCGGCTGATCTTTAATAATTTATCGATGTCATTAAGAACATTATTATTCTTAGGTGGAATCACAGCAATAAAATAATAACAATCATCTTCTTCACTGCTTTCCAGCCAGTCCCTTATATCCGTCCAGGGAGAATGCCCCATGATGTGAGAGTCTGCTGAATCAATCCAGTAATACTTATTATTTATTTTGCCAGCTAATACAGCATAATGTTCATAGTCATCTACACAGACAATTAAAGGTATGTTAGCTTGGAGGTATGCATCTACTTTAACTTTTAACTTTTGTTCATCGTTGCTTGAAAATGGTTCTGCACGACAACCATACTTTTTTATTCCTCGGATTATCTTCTCGGGTTCAGTGCCCTCCCATAATGCTTTTAACCTGGACACTCTTGTAATATGGTGAGCATCTTTTACTGAGATAGGAATACCTAATAACAATAAAGCATTAAGCAGAGCATATTGTCCGCAATTCCCATGTTCCTGATAGTTAAAGCCATATTTTTTATCCACTATTGTTTCTCCATTCTTATTTTCAAAAAGCAGAGAAGCCAGGCATTTACCTGGCTATCTCTAAATTAACCGCCGTTCTACGAACGAAGTGTAATTTCCATCCGCAAAAATTATATGATCAAACACATGCACTCCCAGCAACTTTCCAGACTCAACCAGCTTTTTAGTTATTGATATATCTTCTTCTGATGGTTCAATGTTCCCGCTGGGGTGGTTATGTGCTACGATGATGCTGGCTGAATTGGATACTATAGCACTACGGAATACACTTCGTGGATCAACGATTGAAGAATTTATATTACCTACCGATACTTTCTCGAAACCAATTATTCTGTTTGCAGAACTTAACCAGGCTACAACAAATATCTCTACAGGCTCTTCTTTGAAAATTGGTTGGAAGAGTTCAAAGAAGTCCCGAGGAGACGATATCTTTTTCTTTGGCATATCAGTTAATTCAGGATACTTAATATTAGTTTCCTTGAACTTCCATACCAATGTTTTGAATCTGATAACTTTATCTGTCATAGCTGGAATATCCTTGATATTCTTAACTGGTATGCAGCTCTTAACCTTACATCGATCATGTGTGAAATGTAATAAGTCAGGTAGTTATAGAGCACCCACATATTCTCTGCTTTCTTTTGCTGTTTTACGTACGCGGATATTTTTTTACCAAGGTTTTTTTCTATTGTTTCGGTCATAGCTTTATTCACGGTTAGAGTCTGAAGCATAGCAATTCTGTCCCGAATTGCAGGAATTTGATCAAATGTTTGTTCAACCTGTTCTTTTAGATTTCCTAATTGGATACCCTTAGTATGCTTCCGATATAGTTTTGCTAATACCCTACCATAAATTTGGCCGTTTCCACATATAAATCTTATTCCGCCAAAATAAAGGCGAATTCCCTCACTATTATTATATGAGTTGTGAAGGAACAGACTTAGTGCGATATCTGATTGACCATCGTTTATAAGGATATCTGGAAATGTAACCTGTAGTCGCATTCGTTGATCTGTAACGAAGCTATGCGTCTGGTCTATATACCATTTGTTATCAAGCAAATGCAATTGTTCCATTAGCGGTTTTATTATTTCTGAGTTGCTCACCACCTTGTAAGAATCGCTTAGAATGGAAATCAACCGGCCATTATCTTCCCTTGCTAACGCTTTATAATCAGGAAAAGGAATAAGCTTTTTATCTTCACCCTCAATAAAAACCTTTCGCTCAGATACTGGAAACATAAATTTGTAAAGTTTTTGTTCAACTTCTGTTGTCATGTCAACCTCCCAACGCATTGGCATTTACTTTGCTTCTTGCGATAAAGAGGCAAACTGCAATTTTGTTAACATCGACCATGCCATTTAAGTTCTCCTGAATGCGAAGAGCGTCCAAATAACTAGCTAGCATTATATCGAAGTAATTATCTCTGGCAATTGTATTAGGCTCAGTATCTGATACTTTTTTACTACCATTACCATTACCATTGGCAATAAGTTTGAGATCATATTTCGTAATAATCTTACTTCCTTTTTGTTCAGCAAGTTTAGTTATCTCTACCTTATTACCCTTGTGCAATCCTTTCATTTGCTCATGCAGCTCTTCCGGTGCAAAGAAATTGTACTCTTCATTGTTCCCCTGTTTAACTGCATACAGATAATAATCCCCATATGTACTTTGACCTACTACAGGTTCCTCAAATAACAGCTCTAAGCCCATTGGGACGTTTAGCTTCAAATCCAGTTTCTTCCGATCCGACATTTTCTACCTCCAATCTTATTTTATAAGTAAATTCTACGCTGCCTTCGATAATTTTTATACCTGCCGGAACAGGTCTCGTTTTAATGAAGGCTTTTAGTTTGCTTAAGTCCGGTTTAACTTGTTCCGGTATAATTGTGAGAACCTCAGGGCGAGCATGCTTGAGAAACAATTCCAGATTTTCGATCTCTATCTTATCTGGCTTCTTATGCATCTTAAGCGTTCCGTTAGGAAGCTCAATTGTTTTTACCTGGCGTTCTCTGATAAATGATTCAAGTTTTCTTTCCAACATTTTGCATCTTTCATCAAGCAACATATTTCTTTGGAGGACCCAACTGTTAATATGTTGTATCTCTTTCTCTGCCTCGCTGAAATTACTGGCTATCTGTCCCTGAAGGTTTTTAATCTGAAGTAATACCAAATCATAATATGCTTCTGTCTGATACATCTCCTTTGATTCCGCCTCCTGGAGTAACTCATTTAAGAAGTTATCTTCCATATTTTCTCCGGTCATGCCAGGTTGCTAGTATTTTTACTAGTATTACCAGAACTGCTTCCCCTGAAACTTTTAACAACTTTTTTATTTTTTTTCGGTTGATTGACATTTAATTCTTCCTTTATTTTTTTCTTAATTACTTTTAGCAGATCGAGACTTAACTCGAGTATTATTTTCTTATTTACTTTTGGTTTATACATAGTACAAGTCCTCCTCAGAAATTTTCATCCCGCAGTGTTCGCATTTGTTATTTAGTAACCCGTCAAAGTATCTTGTCTGGCTTAAACACCATGGACATTGAACCTGGATTGTATCAAGAGATGCTCCTCTATAAGTATTTCTTCTATTCCAGAAATCCTTAGCAAGATAATTTTTGTAGGACTCTACACCATCACTGTTAATTACCAAAGCATGATTGTTTTCCATTTCGTAGAAATGATAACCCTTCTCTCCTATAGTAAATCCTCGTTTGGACTCTGATGTCACACCTAGTGATTCTTGCATTATTTCACGTTCGCTACAGAAATACAATATGTCCTGGTCAGTGTTGAAGTACATGTCTATAGGATTATCTTTCTTGATCAGGATAAGGGTATCTGGCTCCGCTTTATTTATAATAGCAACTGCGAAGCTTCCTTCGATTTTGTCAAATACTCTTTTAATCTTGTCTCCTTTACACTTTGTAGATAAGACAGATAAAATGGCTTCCGAATCCACTTCGCCATCACGCTGGTTTTTCCCGAATATCTCATGATCATTATGAATGATTCCATTATGAACTATTGCAATTCCATCCTTATTATACAACGGATGGTTATTGTTCGGATTCTGTTCACTGCCCTGAGTTTTCATTCTGGTATGCATGATCATAATCTTAGGCAACTCAAGCTCTTCCCAATCCTTTGATTTTACAAATTCTGAAGAACGGATAGGAGCTTTATTTATAATCAGATTTCCTTCCCTTATAAAACCGATGCCGCAGGCGTCGCGCCCACGGCTTTCAAGTAAACTGAACATTGTTGATATTTTATCTTTGTCGGGTTTCCTATCAGAAAACGATACGAAACCGCATATTCCACACATAGAATTACCTCCTATAATTATTGTTGCACTAATTCTTCTTTGTGTACAACTGTAAGTGATTTGATTAGCTGAATGATCTCTGGTCTGTAGTCTCTGCGTATATTATAGCTCATGCCCAACCTACGCACCCCTTCAACAGATTTGATTGTGTAGTACTTTAATGATTCAGGAAGTAGCTCCTTAACTGTTTCTTCCAGGTCAGGGCTTAATGTTATCTGATATTCCTCCTGCTCTTTTAATCCATAAAGATTTACTGGACTATCTATTAAACCTACCTTGGTCCTGATCTCGGACAAGAAGAAGTCTTTTGTATTTATGTTTATGAATCGTCTGAAATCTATTTTACCAGATAGCCAGTTCCTGCTGAGAGTTAGAATATAATCCCGATCCGATTCAGTTACATCCGGATTGTCAGGTGCGTCATCGTCATATGCATCCTGGTAGCAGTCATTACACAAAGGATCATCTGAATTGTTATATACAACTTCATTACGAGATACGACAGAGTCACATGCAGAGCAGTAGGTATAACTATCGTTAAAACAATTCTCGCAATACGCGTCTTCATAGGCCCAGCGTACTTCGCCGTCAGGAATAACATCATTGCAATTTGTACATCTCATGCAGCTAGCCCCCAGTTCGGCAAAATGTTTTGATTCCAGTCGAGTTTTTTGCCGAGTAAAACATCGAGCTCTTTAAGTCCTTCTTTGCAGTCATCTGGAATAGTGTGTAAAACATGTTTGAGTGTTTTAAGAAAAGTACAAGAGTGTTGCCTGTTTTTTAATTCTACGAAATCGAGATTATCTTCAGTAACTCCAAGTACTGCTAATTTGGCAAGTGTTAGTGTTACTAAAGTTGTAGAAGGCGAAAGCAACCACGAACCACAAGAACGATATTCCATCCCATAATATTTTTTACGATAACTTGAAAGTTTTCCATAACCTGTTCGTTCTCTTTTAGATCTTTGGTCGCGGTCGTCTATACAATTAGAAAGAGAACGCAGTACGATATCGAGGGCTGAAATTATTTTTGGTTCAGGTGTGAGACCAAAATGTATATGACCGCCAAGGGCGAAATCATTAGCATAATGTCCACTAATAAACTCCAACTCTGGCTGCTTAGAATGCCCGTAAGAAAGTATCTGAAATATTTTTGAACAAAGATCTATAGGTGACTCTGAATATCCTGGGCGAACTTCTGCAATTGAGCTGCATCCGTCGAGACCCATTGAACTATTTGCCTTGAAAAAATTATCTGCGCAACAAAACTGGCCCTGCTTGCGGACTACTAATTCTGGATCGCAGCCGATGGTGAAAGACATATAAGACTCCTTGGTTTGTTAATTAACAAGGTTCTTATACCCAAAAAAGAAATTAGAAAACCACACTCACGCAATAGCACTACATTTTATGTATTATAACTTTGTTCGTATTCACAAAACATTGAAGGTAACTCCAGCAATACAAGCGGGACTAACTAAAAAGTAGTGGAGTATAGAAGATTTAGCTAAATTAATTTAAAAGAAAAATAAATATTTATTTTAAACTGTTTTTGTGGTAGATTGGGTTAGTAGATAAACAAGACTTTAATCGGTAAATCAATGCAAACAGAACATGAACTCCCCATTTGGGAACAAACAGCGAGAGTGATCTTACAGAAGAACTCTTCTGCCGTTGAAGTTCGTAATAAATCATGGATAAAAAATAATTATATACCAAGTTGGGTAGAAATTACAAATGTAGGTCTCGATCAATTTTTTACACGTCCGGAAATTGCTGATAGGTGCTGGAAATCTTTTTGTAAGTTCATAAAAGATGCTGGGGAAGATTTAACTAATTACAAATTTGTAGAACCGGCGGCGGGACTTGGTGCTTTTTATGATCTATTACCAGAGAATCGACGAGTTGGCGTTGATGTGGTTAATTTCCGTCGAGAATATATTCAGAAGGATTTTTTATCATGGTCTCCTAAGAAAAATGGATATAGATATGCCTGCATAGGCAATCCTCCATTTGGATATAGAGCATGGCTTGCATTGGCATTCGTAAATCACGCTGCTGAGTTTTCTGATTTTGTTGGATTTATTGTGCCAATGGCATTTCAAAGTAGTGGCAAAAGTAATGTTAAAGATAGGGTAAAAGGCCTCCATCTTGTTCACTCAGAAACATTACCACAAGATAGCTTTATCGGCGCTGATGGAAAAGTCTTAAAGGTTAATGCCTTGTGGCAAATATGGTCACGCAATGGTGTTAGCAAGGAAGTTAAACCCGCAACATGTAATCAGTATATTGACCTTTTTACTGTAGATATGCGCAAAGAACGTCTCTGCGGACAAAGACGCATGCATGAAGCGGATTATTTTTTACAGCGCACATTCTACAATGAACCCCCTACCCTTGTTAAGAGTTTTAGCGAAGTAAAATATGTATGTGGATATGGTATTGTCATTAAGAGTGAAAAGAGAGAAATAATTAAGGTTCTAAAAAATACTGATTGGCGTAAATACAATAATCTTGCGGCTCATAATTGCAAACATATTAGTATGTGTCATATACGAGAAGCGTTAACGGATGCGGGCTTTATAGATGTGTAGTCCCGTAGAACTATTTGAAAGTGTATTGCTTGAGGTTCATGATCATTCAAAATGGGATGGTGCAACATTCGCAAGGATTAAGACAATTTCCAATACAAAGGTTGGGAGCGTTGGACAACTTTTTATAGAAAGATTATGCGATCAGTTATCTATGCCCTGTTCATTCCCCACTAATCCAAGTGGTAAAAGATTAACGCAAAACCCTTGGGATATCAAAATAGCAAATATAGAGTTTGAATTAAAAACAGCCACAGAGGACACAAGTGGGAATTTTCAGTTCAACCATATTAGATATCACAGGCCATATCAGGGGTTATTATGTTTGGGTGTATCTCCCGCAAACCTATATATAGGTGTTTGGTCAAAGGCTGATGTTGCTACCGGCAAAGCAGGTAATTTGGTAAGTATGGAAAAGGGCGCAAATGCTTCTTATAAATTGACTAAATCTAAAAATCACTTAACCCTCCTAACTGATTTTCAATCTATAATCACAAAATTTTCTGCTGATTTCATAAATCGAAACTGAGACACTACCATTATTCCTTTTATTTGTAATTATTCTCAAGATCTAATAAATTTATTTGAGGTTAAACTAATTCGGAAAATAATTTAACCGTTGGGAGATGTTATGCAAAATCAAAAGGACATCGGATTTTAACCCTTATTTACACATCACAAAACTGTTTATGACGAAAAAAATATTTTATGTGAGCTTGATAATTGGGATGTCGATAAACTAAAAAATATATTAAGTGATTTGGAAAAATCGGGTACCATTGAAATTAAGGACGAATATATATTTATTTTTTATATAACACCCTTCAGAAATTACAAGGAAAATAAAGAAAAATATATGGGGCTTCTTTGTTGTATAGAGATTTTTATTCGGATGATGAGAAGGAGCTTCTTAGTATAATAGTAATGCTAAGTGAATTCAGTTAAAATATTTATTGTATTAAGAAGTATCAGGTAACCAGGGCAGATTAGTTTGCTCTGGTAATAACAACAGTTTTTGAATATTAAATATATAATGTAAAAGGATATGCTCATGTTAGGAATTCTTGTGTGCCAGAATGGGGAGTTTGCTTGAAATTAGAACCCAAATGTTATTATAAATAGCTATTTTAGCATATTAAACTGGTAACTTAGAGAGGAATTTGATAATACTTCACAAAATAGATGAATTCATTTGGAATCTTTTTCCTAATTCGAAGAAATTCGGGAATGACAGGAATATCCTGGTTGAGGAAATTACAGATTATTATACATATGGCCCTTACAAACCAAAGGTAACTGCTACCGAAGATCTAATCAAAATTGAGGTTGACTTCCCATCGATTATTACTCAGGGACAGGATTTTGAGAAGGCTGTAAAGTTGTGTGAAAAAGGCAAATATGATTTAGCCAAGCCAATTTTATTGAAACTTATAAGCAAAAACCCATCTATTTCAGAGTATCACAGAGTTCTTGGTCAAGTTTATTCGGAAGAACAAAAGCAAGAAGAAGCCATGGATGTCCTGATTGATGCATTAAAATGGGACCCTAGGAACAAGTATGCTTTAGTCATGATGGGGAATATAATATCCAAACACAAAAACGATATCCCGCTGGCTATGAAATATTATGACCAGGCTTTAGCCATCAGTCCTGATGATTATATAACTTTAACCAATATTGGAGGAAGTTTATTACAATTAGGAAGGATTGAAGAGGGGCTGCGTTATTTTGAAATATCCTATGAAATAAAACAGAATTATCCCAATACTACTATGGGTTTGGCCAAGGTTGCTGAGATGAAAGGTGAGAATGAGAAGGCGTTTTCCTGGGCTGTTACTACCCTTAAAAATACTGAAGCGAATAACCCACTTCATAAACACTCCTACAATCTAATTTTAAGTTTAAGTAAGACACTGTTGTCTGAAATAAACGGCAAGGCAATATTAGAAGAATATTTGTTGAAGATTGAAAGCAAGTCAACTCTGCCGATACAAATCATTTCTGATGAAACAATCCCAACTGCGGCAAAAATTGAATATGCCGAGAACTATAATCGGGACGTTCACCTGATAAAATATAAAAGTAATTATCCAGCAGTGACACACCTGATTATGCATGAACTGGCTCATTATGATTTGGTTTTGCAGGCGAGAGACGCAGGGAAAAACATCAACAAGCTGTTTACCGCTAATGCAGGCAACAAAGAAAAATTTACCAGAGACTTTGATTCGAATTTGAAACGACTGGAAAGCATGGGGTTAACCGAAAGTAGCCTAACAAATTATAGGGATTCTCTTTTTAACGGGCTTAATCAGCAAATATTTAATTGTCCTATCGATCTTTTCATTGAAGATTTCCTGTACAACAAATTTTCGAATCTTAGACCGCTCCAATT
>JARLHD010000408.1 GCA_031292435.1 Ignavibacteriaceae bacterium | reverse complement strand
CTTCACCTATCCTTGTGACGGGGCGCCTGTGGCGCTCCCTCTCATTTGATTTACCGACAAATAGATGCCTACGTTTGTCGGTGATATGTGTGTCTATGATTATTTCATGCAAGCAGACAGTCGGAAGGAATCAACCCAAAAACACCACCAAAATAATAATATTTCAATTATTATTGCTCATCAAGTCATCTCCAATAGTCATGCTCACATAATTTATAATAACAATCGTCATTGATACAACCAATATAGTCAATTGGATATTTATTTAATTCTTCTTTCTTCTTATCATATTTACACCTACAGTATATTGTATTACAACATTGAAAATACAATAAACCATCTGAACAAACTTTTATCTCTTTGCAGTTATCACAAACATACATGTCATCTTTTTGTATACAAACTTGCATGATAATAATGTTACTAAAGATTTTTATTTTTTCAATTATTATTTCTTAATTTAGTATATAAATGAAAGCAATTCCCATAAAGACATTATTTGAATACATAGAGGAAAAGTTAGAATGTATGTTTAGTCAAACAGATGATCTTGAGTGTCTGTGGACCAAATGGCGGGAAATGAATAGTTTAAAGGATTTTTTCGTGGCTCACGCGTATGAGTATTGTCATGGTCTACCAAGTGGCTCAGCTTTAATCGAGCGTAGGTTAGATCAGGCATATGAGAAGCTGGATAAGATGGAAGAGGATAGGAAAGCAAGAATAGAGCAGAGAGTGAAAGAAACACTAAATAGGAAGAGAGAAGAGACTGCGGAGTGGCCTGAAAATTGGAGGGGATATGCAACTCAACATGGCGCATCCAACACAAGAATAAAAAATGGGTGCTTTCCTATTATTATATATACATATTATATAATGATAGAACCAATTTCAATAACGATTACAGTTTGTTCAACATTCTTGTTGGCATACTTTGCAAGACTTGCATTTCAATCAAAATGTGATAAAGTTGATTGCTGTGGGATAAGTATACATAGAAATACGGCAGAAGAAGCACAAACAACCACTGATATGGTAATTCCACGTTAGCACAATTAACCAAATGTTACCCTTTTCTTTTTACTTATTTTTGACTTCATTTTCTTCCCCCCTTGAAGTGCACCAG
>JARLHD010000407.1 GCA_031292435.1 Ignavibacteriaceae bacterium | reverse complement strand
TCACACCCCCATCAATGAGCACGATGGAATCCTCATATTCGAAGACAAGTAAGTTTTTCCCGATTTCCCCAGTTCCCCCGAGAGGAATCACACTGAGTCTTGACGTTTTGTGGGATAACAAAAAAACACCTCCTATGGTAGCAACTTAACTTAGTTTGCCCCATAGGAGGTGATACCATGACGCTAGTAAATATATTTAATTACGCCCGTTGAAGATAACCTCCTGTCATGGTATCGATGATCAGAACTTCATTAACAAAAACAGACTGTCTTAAAACGACTGACAATTTAATTCAATGGCCTACCTCGCCTATATTCACAACGCCTTTATTTGCTAAGACTTTACATTGGGGGCACAACTCATCATGTCTAACTTGTTTGCCTTATAAAAATAAACATATGTAAATTCTGATAAATTGCACGATTGTTTACTAAACTAATGTTAAGAAGAGGAAAGACAGTCACCCCGACAGGATTCCCCGGGCATGGAGGTTCAAGTAATCTCGAACGCTCCAATAAGCTAATAAACGGCTATTCCTAGCGAAGAGTCGTTTATTAGTGTCCGTTCGCAAAACCCGCTTGTCATCGATATTCAGATGAAATATAGTGCGTTTTTTCGAGTGAGAATCATAAATCCAGTGCTACTAGTCATTCTAGCACAGCAAAAAAGCAAGAAATTTTCGGCAATCCCAAAGCAGGGATTATCCGTGGCAACTGTAACAATCTGAAATTACCAAGCATAACTTGTACAAGGTTCAGATTGATGCAACTGACCAAAAACTGTAAAAGAAGATGTCGCATATGTGAGGTAGGCCACTTGATCACCTCAAGCACAAAGGAATGGTGTCTTATTAATACATCTTCTATAAAATAATTATCACAGACGAAAGGGGTATTCCATGACTGAAGAAAGCGGGTTAAAGAAAGTCGTTAGCATACCAATTACTCTATTTGAATCCTCTCAAGGTGAATACTTTGTGGGGCAGTCAGAGCTGTTAGTTTTTGGTCAAGGTAGTAATGCTTGGGCGGGATTAATCAATCCCCCTAATTCAGGAGTAAATTTGCATGTAAATGTTTTTACTATTACCAATCTCTCGGGAGTCCCTTTCACTGCTCATATATGGTTTAATCCTACCTTACCTGTTAAACCCTACTGTAGCGGCGATGATTGCATCAACGCAATCGTATCCAACAAAGTTTCGAATACGAATTTTACTCTGCATCCCCTTCCAAAGCCAAAAATAGAGTTGCAATTTGTACAAAACTTCAATGGATCTTTCTCAGGTGGAGTTAATATTTTTAATAGAATAGTTCCACCCGAAACGACTTTAGTTGAAGAAGAAGATGGCAAATTCATTTTTCCTCCTAAGAAATCATTTGCCATTTTACTTGAATCTACTGGGTCACAATTGTTGGAAGCTAGGATTGCTTACGGTTGGTGGGAAAAAAATTGTTAAGAAATCTACTATATAAACTTCCATGAACCTGCCAGTTCACAGGTTGGGATGAAAATGTAGTCCATTTTCGTAAGAAAATTAACTTGAGCACGGAGAAAATATCCGTGCTCTATCCTTATTATGGCTACCTATTGAACAGAGGATGCCAATGACGTATTAGGTCCATCATGTTTATAGGACAGCTCCTTTAGAGCCAATTTCAGGGCTTTCTATAGATATTAAGACCGATTTTTATATCCTCTTTCTCTGGTATAGACACATTTCCTTCAGATAATTTCAAGGAAGAATTTCCCAAATCATAAATACTAGGCTGTTGCTGAGCCTGGGAAGGTAGTTGAATTGGATATGTACCCTTTTGAAATTAAAGGGTCAAAAAACAGGACAGCCAAAGCCGTCCTGTGAGATTTTGAATAATCAACCATGACTAGGATCTGTATTTTCATTAGTTGGGATATCCGTCTTTTCCGCTATTACTTTTGACTTTGGTGTTATTATACCTGGTTTAGACGCATTTCCTCTTGGTATGAATTTTGGATCGTTGCCTTTACCTAAGGTTGCCATGCTTTAATCTCCTTTATATCAAATAACTGAATTTAGTTTCTGCAAAAGGCAGAATTCTAAAACGTTAATTTATGCCATAAAATGATGGCCAGAGCACGAAATATCAACCGAGTTTCTTTGCAAATAACCCGAACTCCCAGATGGCGAAGGTTCATCCTTCCAAAGCTCATCAAACAATTCTCTGGGGCGGACAATTATAAAACTCATTCGTTCTTAATGAGACAGATACCCCAGGACCCAGGGCTAAGGTTGAGGATAGTGCTGCCTTGTGGACAACCCTCCGCTATCCGCTCCAGGTTGACCACAAGGCTTGGATAAGCCATTTGAAGTATTCCTAAAAAGAGCTTATCCACACTCTCCACAACCTCGACGACTATGATCTTGTTGACCATTGACCAATTTCGGAGTATCCTTCAACCATTAAAGTTACCCCACAATTCACTCTATAACTAACCCATAAGTGTCCGGATACTCTTGGAATACGCAATTATTTATCCATAGTGCTACTTTATCCCTTATTAGTCGTTTTTTTATCC
>JARLHD010000406.1 GCA_031292435.1 Ignavibacteriaceae bacterium | reverse complement strand
TCTGGCCCTGACTGGTCAATCTTTCTGGACCTGGACTGGTCAATACTTTTGAACCTGGGTGGGCAATCCTTCTGGACTTAATTCAATTTAACTGGTCAATACTTCTGGACCTCGACAATAGGGGTTGCGATTGAATATATAATTTGCTATGGCCCGGAATAAGAAAATATAGTTTTGATAAAGTAAATATATTTTGAATTGAAATAAATGAAATGATATGGTTTAACCGAAATCCGGTATGATAAAATTTTATAAGAAATTAAAAATATCGAGATTATATACTTCACAAACCGAAGGGGGGTATAAAGGAAATTGATATTTTGTTCCTTTTTATAATTGGCATACAGATTGTTTTTATTTATTGGCAGGCAGTATCAATATATAATAAATATCTTGACCATCAAATAATGACGGGAATTGGCATAATAGGAATTTGGTCTTTAAGGTTTTTATATCCACTCTCCAGCTTGCTTAATAAAAGTGTGTATAACATGATTATAAATTTCTGTTTCGGTTGTGGAGTATTGCTTATCTGTTACTCCATAATATCTTATTTCCGTAGTAACTTTAAGTTCCGATTCACCATATTTAATGCCATTAAAAAAAAGAGGATTTTTAGGCAAAAGTAGGTTTATCGGAAGATTTTCTTGAGGGAAAAAAATTTGATTTTCGCTTACTGCGCCGTTAAATGGTACGAGTTTATCCTTTATGAATAATTTGACAATTGTATCAACTTTCCGGGCGGGTACATTCCCAAAATTTTTCACAAAAAATTTCAAATGTATCGAATGATTTTCATCATCAAATCTTATTTCAAATGAAGTTCTCCCAATATATGGACGTTGCGAGGCAAGAAAAATATTTTTAGTAATCTCGGTGTATTTATTAGTTGCTATCAGCATTAAGCTTGTGATAATGACACCAAGAAAAGCACAAATAGAAACGATTATAGTCCAAACAAGAGGAGTATCTGAAAATTGATGGCAGCATGTATGCAAAGAGTCCAATATTTATTTCTCTTTGTTTTTTATAATTGGATTAATTCTATAGTAATTTAGCCAAATCCTCAATATTCCACAACCTTTTTGTTAATCCCATTTGCTTTGATAAAATCGAGGGAATCTCGTATATTAATTTATGAGCGTGTGGCGGAATTGGTAGACGCAGTAGTCTTGAAAAGTTTATTTCTTACGAGTGGACTGTTCAAACTACTGTTGAAAAACATGTGGGTTCGAGTCCCACCTCGCTTACTAAAAAACCCCATTATATCTTCAAAGAAAACTGAATCCCTAACTCCTCTAACATCTTAAATGGGCTCTGACATTCGATATTGAATTGCCCACAGACATTTGGAATAGGGACTTTTGCCTTAGCCTCTTTTTTAATTACCTCATTAGTAATCAAAACACAATTATTAGCTTTAGCAAATGCTATTAACCAAGGATCGCACTCATCTTGTATAAACTCGGCCTTTGCTTCTGGCAAGAATTGTGGATTCCCTTGTACCCAATTAATTATTTCTCCATAGTATTTTATGGTTTCCGCATTTTCAGTTGATTTAAAAAATGAATCTGGAATAGCCGAATTTACCCAAGCTTTTAAATCATCTTCGTATTTATATCTGTTTATTTCATCTTTTACTTTGTCAATACTCATAATAGTAGATTGAGAGTCTTGTAATATTAATGCATCCCAGAAACCAGGACAGATGCTGAAAGAATAATATCTGTTTTTAGATTCAATTAAAATATTAGTATCAATGAGATAAGTTTTTTTATTCATCCTATTCCAAGTCTTTGAGAATATTCTTGAAATGTTGTTCCATAAAGACCTGTAAGTTGGAAGGCATCTCTATATGCAACTTTGCCCTCTTTAGTTGCAATAAATATCGCATCAAAAAATCTTTTCCCGATTCTAACATTTTGAAGATTATAAAAGTTACCGCCACCCTTCTTTTTTTTCTTCTTTTCCCTGAGTATTATTTCTATATCATCTTTATAGTTTTTATAAAACTGGAAGTACTCGGTCTTACTTACGAAATCAAGATCAAGGGCACGTCGGGCAATTACGAGTGGACTAACCTTAAAATTTCTGGAAAGCGTCTTAGTCTGACCTTGCATATCTTCATTCATAATCCACAATTCACGAATTTTGTTTTCGGGCACTAAAAATTCAGCAGCAATTTTATTACAAAAATTCTCAATATCATTATCAAAGGGTTGCAGAAGTTGTAAATTAAAAATAGCACCCCTACCCAACCAAACATGCGCCAATTCATGTATGATAGTAAACATTTTGGCTCCCTCAAAATCAGAATTATTAACAAAAATGAGGGGCGCATATTCATCTATTAAAACAAAACCACGAAATTCATCGACATTTAACTTTCGAGAAGTATTATTTCCCACTATTCCGTTATTTACTAATAGAACACCAATGTTATCTATTGCTCCTCTTAAAATTCTAACAGAGTCTTCCCAATTTATGCTTTCGGAAGTCCATTCGTCATTTAACCCGAGTGTTTCCTTAATATTTTTTACAACTATTTTTATATCATCAGATGTATTCGCAGAACCGACAAATCGTAATGGTTCTTCTTTTTCATCTAACAAATAATCACGCATCCAATTTTGTCTTCTTTGCATCGCCTGAATTGTATCTAAAAGTTCTGGGCTGGGGGTGTAAAGAGGCTTATCTCCTAAAGTTCGGAAAGTCGGAACCGGAAGAGTTTCTATAGGTATATCATGCAGAAAAAAATAGCCAAAGGGAGTGTGAGTTTTCCGAGCAAGTTTCTCAACTTGTTTAATAGTAGGCTGTATCTCCCCCGTAAGCCAATCCCCAATCTTATGAAAACCTTTTTCTAAAACTAAAAGGTCAAAAGAGAGTTCGGCTCTTTTAACTGCCCATTCAAGAATTTGGGTATTTATGGACACTTTAGTCATACTTTTCTCTAACTTAAAATAATATTATATTATGTATGCTAAATAAAATACTTTGACAAAATAAGTTTAGGTCTACATTTCTCAGTGTGTAGACCTTTTCTTTTTCTCAGCAGGAATTTCTAAAAATTTTTTTAATGCTTCTTCTGGTTTAAGAGGGAAAAGGGATATCGGCTTCTCATTTGTAATTTTTCCCTTTCCTTTTTCCTTTCTGCTTTTTTTTCCATGCATTTAATTTAATGAGTCCCGATAGGTAAGTCGCTTTCCTTCCAAGCCAACGATTGCCTTAACGGTTCTCTCTTGATCTTCAATCTTTCTGTAATTATACCTAAAATCAAATTCAGCTAAATATCTATGCAAATGTTCTTTGCTAACGTGATGATATATTCCATTGATACCACGTTTCAAAATTCCGAAGAAACCCTTCAACAGTATTGGTAGTTACATTACCTCTAACATATTCATATTTACTATGATTTACAACCTCGTGAGATGCAAATTCTTTTCCGGCTCTTTTATAACCCGCCAATTCATCTGTCATTAACTTTGCAGATTTGCTCATATTTTCAGTTAAGACTTTCTTTAATGTGATTGCGGAAACAGTTGGTACAACAAAAGAACGGACGTTACCATTTCTTTGAACTAAAGAAACAACTGGAGTTTTATTTTCAAGTCCGGTCTGTCTTCCAATCCTTCTACTTTTCCGGTAATTATATACTTGACAAATAAAATAAATTTTATTATGTTATTAAGTTAGTCTATATTAAAGGATATAGATTAACTGCCCGCCCAAATTATAATTCCACGGATTTTTACGGATATTCACTGATTTTTACGGATTTTTCTGTGTCCACAAAGGGGGATGAGCCGTGGATGACATAGGGACGGTACACTATCAACAATAGGATTTC
>JARLHD010000405.1 GCA_031292435.1 Ignavibacteriaceae bacterium | reverse complement strand
TTTATCAGGGAGAGTAAATTTAGATTTTATATTGAAAACTCTGCCGAGTTCGAGGGGATAGTAGGTTTTATCTTCAAGCAACTCTTTTTTTAATTCTACATTAAGATCGATTTGAGGGAAGACGACATAAAACTGTCCAGAGGCATATACAACAGAGGTATCCATTGCATCGGTAACATAGAAAGTATACTTACCGGAATAAGGGAAAGTGACGTATCCTTTTTGATCGGGAAAAATTCCCTTGTAGTGGTAATGGGCATATTGAACGGAAGAGGGCAAGTCTGAAAAATCGATATTGTACGAAATATTCTGTCCATTGTTTGCGAGGAAAACATTATTCATTGGTTTCCAGTTCCTATCGCAGAAGCGGAATACGATATCGAGATCGGGGATAAATTTTGTGTCGAGGTCGAATTCAATTACGAGTCCTGATGCGATATCAGTTCCGGATAAAATTACGGGCAGAGAGGCTTCCTCTCCATATGGGTAATATCTGAGGCTTTTGATTTTAACCTGGGCATAATCAATAGTTAGAAAAAACGGAAACAAAAGAGCGAATAATAAATATTTTTTCACAAGCATCAGTTATTTTAAGAAATAATATATTGTCCACGCTTAATGGACTGAATGGGACAAATTATCAGTCAAGATTAGATTTTCAATTTTCGTTTTGAAATCTAATATATCCGGACATAAATAATACTTTAATAGAAACTGATTGGCAACGGAAATATCACCCGCATTTTTATAGTTTATATAACCTGAGGCTATTAAATTATTAACCTTTAGAGAGGAATTACAGTTTTTAATATTGGAATTAAAATATTCATCCAGGTCATCCACCACAGTGTCATTTTCAGACATAAAAAGATCATAGATTTCATTGTTTATGAGGGTAATTCCATTCTCGCCGTACCGCCAGACGTTTAACGGGAGAGTTATGTTATCGGTTTTACCGATATTAAACTCATTAAATCCGGGAATACCAGTAATGATTACGTTTCCTTTAACCTCTTCGGAATAAAATACATATGGCTCATAAAACCCAGAGAGGATAGAATCAACACAGTAGAATGTGTCGATTGTGTTATAAATATAGATTGTATAATCCTTTTTCTGATCGGTGATCCTGTAGTCGATGAGAATATATTCATCGATGGCATCACTATCGAGGTCGGCCGTTGTAAAGACCGGGTGTTGAAATTCCTGACTAAAGATTAAGCTGCCCTGATCAGAGAAGACCCGAAGAAAATTATCTTTTAACTTAACAGAAAAGAGATCATATTCTACGGTTGTGGAATCTACACCGGTGGAATCTACTGAAGTTGAGTCATCCTGTGGGAATAAATCCGCGACGGAGAATATCAGAAATACGTATAAAAAAAGCTTCATATACCAATAAAAGTGATCTGTAAATATAGAGAAAATATGGGATAAATCATGGGGAGAGGAGTTATGATTATCAGTTACAAGAGTTATTTAAAGAAGGGGTTTGAAGTTTTCTCAATGCCGATTTTACTATTCTCACCGTGACCGGGGTAAATAGTTACATCATCGGGAAGGGAGAAAAGTTTGGTTTTAATGGAATCCATGAGAGTCTGATAATCTCCACCCCAGAGATCGGTTCTGCCGATTCCACCTTTGAATAAAACGTCGCCAGTTATGCAGATATTTTCATCTTTCAGATAGATACAATATTCCCCGGAAGTATGACCGGGGGTAAATATAAATTCAATCTTATTATCACCGAGATACAGGACAAGATCTTTAGAAATTAAATTATCATGCGGAGGCGGTGGATTTAATATAAGGTTGAAAAGGTCAGCCTGAGACTGGACATCAAGCAGTAAAGCTAAGTCATTATCCGGGACAAAGAAAGAAGGATTATATTTTTGTTTAATAAATGCACAACCCATGACATGATCGATGTGGCAATGAGTAAGAAGGAGGTATTTAACTTTCAAATTATTTGAAGAGATGAAATTCTCCAGGTTAGTTTCTTCAGTTTCATTATAACAACCAGGGTCGATTACTGCACATTCTTTAGTGGATTTATCCCAGAGCAGATAAGTATTTACCTGAAAGGGACCGAACATGAATTTCTTAATAACTATCATTTGATCTTTACTTAAAATTCTTTCTAATTCTTGACTGCAGTTTTTTAGTATAGGAATTATAATTATCCTTTATCTCTTCAAGAGAGTCGCCTCCGAATTTAATCAGGAAATATTTAGCGAGACTCCAAGCCAGCATAGATTCTGCGATAACAGCGCAAGCAGGAACGGCAGTAAAATCACTTCTTTCCCTTCTTGATTCAATATGTTTCATGGTATGGAGGTCGACGCTTGTAAGAGGATTCATAAGAGTGGCGATAGGTTTCATAGACCCACGAACGATTACCGGGAGTCCTGTTGAAATACCTCCTTCGATACCGCCAGCCATATTAGTTTTTCTTGTCAGGATATTATCTTTTAATATTATTTCATCATGATTTTCAGAACCGAAGAGGTCGGAGCAAATGAACCCTCCACCGATTTCGACACCTTTAACGGCATTGATTGACATGATGGAATGAGCAATTTCAGCATTCAATTTAAGATCGTACTGGGTAAAGCTGCCGAGACCAACCGGAACACCTGTTGCAACTGTAACAAAGGTGCCGCCGAGAGTATCACCCTGTTTTTTAGCTTTCTTAATTTTATTTATGATCCTGGTTTCCTGAGTTTGTTCTAGAACGCGGACATCACTTTTATCGGCGTGCTGTGATAAGGACCATCCATTGAACTTTTTATTCAGATTGTTATTGAGGAGGTCGACAAAGAAATCGTTTTCAGGATAGATACCACCGAGGCTTTCAACATAGCTACCGACTGATATTCCGAATTCTTCAAGGAAGCGTCTTGCAACAGATCCAGCGGCTACACGTGCTGCAGTTTCGCGGGCGCTACTTCTTTCAATAGAATTTCTTATATCATCGAGGTTAAATTTTGAGACACCAGTTAGATCGGCATGTCCGGGTCGTGGAATAAAAATCTTATCCACATTTTTACTGTTAACTTCCTGATCCATTCTTTCGGTCCAGTTTTCCCAATCGCTATTCCTGATTGTGAACGAAAGAGGAGAGCCCAGAGTTTTACCGAACCGAATGCCTGATATTATTTCGACAGCATCGGATTCGATTTTCATTCTTACTCCCCTGCCGTACCCGACCTGACGTCTTTTGAGGTGGGAATCAATATAATCTTTTTTAAGATTAAAGTTTGAGGGAAAGCCATCTACAATAATAGTGAGAGCTTTACCGTGAGACTCGCCGGCGGTTAGAAATCTTATCATTTAAATCTCATATGTTTTTACAAATATATGAAATTCATTGTACTTTTCTTAACATTAGCAAAAGACCAAAGAACTTTGGCTGCAAATAAATTTTATACGTTACTTTTGTCTTGAAACAAAAGTAACCAAAAATTCAAGGCTGCAAATAATTCAGCTAAAAATTTATTACGCTCCACTGCGAAGAATTAACGCGCCTTCGGCTCAAACAGAATTCTTCGCTATCGTTTCGCTTTATAAATTTTCTTAACGCTAATTATTTGATGCCGTTAAATATGGAAAAGCAATATTTACAGCCTATCATTCTATTACGCTGAAATAATACCAAATAAGAAAGGACATGACATAAAAAAAGGCTGAACTTATTCAGGTCAGCCTTTTTTACAACAACATATTGCTCAAGGTTAGTTAGGGACTTCAATTCCTACGAACCGACTATTTCCTTTACCATCCACTATTATTTTAAGCAGGACAGCTGAACCTTTTTTACGATCGATAGCAGTTTTCAAATCATTTACATTATGAATAGATTTTTTATCTGCTTCAACAATGACGAGACCTTTTTGAAGGTTTTCATCTTCAGCTTTGCTGAACTGTTTAACATCTGTGATTATGACCCCATTTTCTACCTTAAAATCTTTTTTATCCTCAGATGACATATTCTTAACAGTAATTCCGATATTATCAAAGGTTAAATATCCTGAATTGGATTCTTTATCTCTTGATTCGTCTTCCTTATTAACTACCGGCTCGTTTTTAGAATTTGTATCCCTGGCTTTTAAAGTAACCGATCTTTCTATTTCTTTTCCATCTCTGAAGATAGTTAATTTAACGTTTGCTCCGGCAGATTTTCCGGCTATATATCCCTGCAGCTCATTAGGGGCATTAACTTCTTTTCCATCGACTTTAAGGATAATATCACCATCCTTAACATCAGCCTTGGAAGCTGAACCACCTTCCACGATACCCTGAACGATTACTCCCCGCGGTCTATCGAGTCCAACAGATTTAGCGATACCATCATCAACTGCTCCAATATTTACTCCTATGTATCCCCTGCTTACTTTGCCGTGAGCCATTAAATCCTTTGCCACACTTTTAACCAGATTTATAGGGATAGCAAATCCATAACCGATATAGGTGCCGGTTCTTGAAGCGGCAATAGCAGAGTTAACGCCAATAACCGAACCTGACAGATCGACTAAAGCACCGCCGGAGTTGCCAGGATTTATAACAGCATCCGTCTGAATAAAATTTTCAACGCCATAGGGATCTTTAATTAGACCTAGTTGTCCTCTGCCAAGAGAACTTACAATCCCAGCAGTGACAGTTGAAGATAAAGCAAGAGGATTACCTATTGCCATTACCCACTGTCCAACTTTCAAATCGTCAGAATTACCAAGGTAAGCAACCGGGAGACCTTTTGCATCAACTTTAATTACCGCAAGATCGGTAAGAGGGTCGGTACCCATGATTTTAGCTTCAAATGAACGCTTATCATTCAGAGTGACTGTTACCTGGGAAGCATTTTCAACAACATGATTATTAGTGAGGATATATCCATCCTCAGTAATTATAATTCCACTACCGGAGCCTCTTTGTTCCTGCGGCATATCTTTAAAAGGAAAGAAAAACAAATCACTGTGAGGATCATCCCCTGTACTTTTAGAAACAACAGCTACCTGAACAATTTCGGGAGTAACTTTTTCTGCAACCTCGATAAATGCTTTGCTGAAAGCAGTAGCATCAGCATCAAGATTTACCGGGGGAGCTGCAGCCCCCAACTTAATATCAGCATATCCAGGTCTGACCAAACCATATCCGGAAACAAGTAAGGCACCAAAGATAATTCCGACTGCTAATAACGCAAATGCACCAATTAATTTTCTGGATCTCATTCTTTTTATTCCTCCATTAATAAATTTTGTATTATCTGCAACTATGCATTTGTATCAAAAATCTCTAATACTTCTCCTTAAACATATTAAGTGATTGTAATCCCTTAAAATCTGAAACATGGAACCGTAAATAGTTTTCAAAAAATGTTATGGCACCATTTATAATAGCAGGACTAACATTTCCTGCGCTTTCATTTTTCTTTAGACAGTTAAGATATAAAAAAAGTTCCGAATTTATCGTGATATTTTCGTTATTGTTGATATCCGACTGGAATTCATATCCCAGTTCCTTAAGAAAGAATAGAAAAAATCTGCCGAATGTAATACCAGGATTTTCTTTACCTTCATTGATTAATCCCAGAATTCTGATAATTCCAATAAAAAGCTTTTTATTTGCTTCGTGCTCAACTGAAAGGTTTTTTACAAGTTCAATTACGGAATGAGCATATTTTAGTTTATCAAGATCCTCTTTAATTTTGTGGAAATTAGATTTGAAATCGGCACTTGATAGAATCTGGAGGTCACGTGAGGGGTTATTATAAAATATCACTTCAAGATAATTTATAGGATCAACAATAAGGCTGATTTTAGATTTTGGATTTCTTCCTCCTTTAAGCATAGCAGATAATTTGCCATATTCTTTAGTAAAAAGAGAAACGATACTGCTGGTTTCACCATAGTTCAATTTACTAAGAACTATGGCCTCAGTCTTTATTATTTTGCTCATATCAGAAAATTATAGGGGAAGAAGAAAATGTCCTCTTCTGTAATAATGCCTTTGATAAGATGTGAAGGTGTTACATCGAAAGCAGGAGAATATGTTTCGTAGCTGTCAGGAGCTATACGGTTGCCAGAAGGATTAAGGATCTCATTTTTATTCCGGTATTCTATTTTTATACTTTCACCTGTAGGTATAGTACGATCGATACTAGTAGAAGGTGCTGCGATATAGAATGGAATATTATGATAGTTACAGAGGATGGCTAAATTATATGTCCCTATTTTATTTGCAGAATCACCATTCAGGGCGATACGATCTGCACCTGTTATTACAAGATCGACCTTTTGATCTTTCATAAGGGATGCGGCCATAGAATCACTTAGAACGGAGAACGGGATACCGGAATGTTCTAGTTCAAATGCAGTCAATCTTAAACCCTGAAAAAGAGGGCGGGTTTCATCTGCGTAAACAAAATTGACGAGACCTTTGGTAAAGGCTGTTTGAATTACACTAAAGGCTGTACCTACACCACCGGTGGCAAGTTTACCTGTATTACAATGTGTAAGGATATTAGATTTTTTTTGGAAGATCCTTAATCCATTTTCGCCGATTTTTCTACAATGTTCGATATCATCTTTATGAATTTGAATTGCTTTTGAGAGCAGAACATTGTAAATATTTGTGGAATTCTTATGAGATTCGAAGACTGATTTAATTAAATCAAGTGCAATAAATAGGTTTACAGCGGTAGGGCGTGTGCGCGCAAGCCGTTCATAGGCTATGTAAAAGGCAGAATCATTATCGTTATTGCCGGTTTTTTTTAATGAAAGAGCAAGAGCATATGCAGCGGCAATACCTATTAGCGGGGCTCCCCTTACCTCAAGACGTTCGATGGCGAGTGCTATTATTTCATAATCATCTGTATGGACATAAACTTCCTGAAGCGGAAGTTTTGTCTGGTCAAGGAAAATAAATTCATCATTCTCAAATTTAGCTGAGAAATAATCAGTCTTTTTCATCGAATCTAGACAGTTTTAGAAATGCCCTGAACCTTTCCTGAATTTTGGGATACGTTAGTTTTTCAAGTCCTCCTGTGCTAAACTGTTCGACACAGAAAGAAGCCATAGCACTCCCATAAACGACAGCGCGGTTCATATTTTCCGGGCTAAGATCATTTGTTTTATGGAGGTAACCGATAAAACCTCCAGCGAAAGTATCACCGGCACCGGTAGGATCAAATATCATTTCCATTGGATAGGCGGGGGCTGAAAATATATTGTTCTCCATAAAGAGCAGGGCGCCATGTTCACCTTTTTTAATTATAAGGATTTGAGGACCCATTTCTCTTATCATTTTAGCAGCTTTTACAATATTGGGTTCACCTGCTAAGAGCCGGGCTTCTGAATCATTTATGATAAGAACAGAGATCCTCTTAAGGAGTTTAATCAACTCAGGTTTTCTTCCTTCAATCCAATAATTCATAGTATCGCAGACAACGAAACGGGGATCGTCCATTTGGTCAAGTACCTTCATCTGGAGGACGGGATCTATATTACCAAGGCAGACAAACTTAGAAGTCCTGAATTTATCGGGTATTACCGGATTGAACTTTTCGAATACATTTAATTCCGTCAGTAAGGTATCTCGGACATTGAGATCATAGTGGTATCTGCCAGACCAGCGGAAAGTTTTGCCTGGAACAACCTGAAGACCAGCCAGATCAATTTTATGTTCAGCAAGAAGGTCAATATATCTTTTAGGAAAATCTTCACCAACAGTACCGACCAAATTAACCGGGCCCGTAAAATAGCTGGAAGCAAGGGAAATAAATGTAGCGGAACCTCCCAAAGCTTCTTCAACTTTATCAAAGGGTGTGGCAACTGAATCGAGTGCCAACGAACCGACAACTAGTAAACCCACGGTATATTCCTCACATTATAAATAATAAGATGAATATAAAAATAAAGAAAACCGCTTTTAATAAAAATCGGTTTTTATCATTACTTTTATCTTGAAAATCTTTAATTACGTTACTTTTGTCTTGAAACAAAGTTATCAAAAATTCAAGGCTGCAAATAATTTCTATATCAACTTTTCTTGACGCAAGAAAAGGTTGCAAAAGAAACATGGCTTAAAATATTTTGCTATAAATTCAGTTCCATTCCATTGCTCGGGAAACAAGTCGTTGCACTCTAACAGTTTCCCTCACTGCCATTCCATTCCACTGAATTTATATTATTCAAAATATTTAATGCCGGGAAATAAAAACCAAATTTGGACAAACAGAATTATTCGCTATCGTTCCGCTTCATAAATTTACTTAATGCTAATTATTTGATGCCCTTATCCTAGG
>JARLHD010000404.1 GCA_031292435.1 Ignavibacteriaceae bacterium | reverse complement strand
TATAATTAGAAGAATTATTTATTACATGAATGATAAATTCTCCTACAAATAATGGAGAATTTTGTGAGAATATCACAGAGGAGAAAGAGAATAACAAAAATCCAAGAAATGTTTTCATATATCCCTCGACATTTAATTATTTATCAATAATCTCTATAATTAAAATAATTCCTATTATTAAGAACAAATTTATTAGAAATTATAAATTTTTGAATTCTAATTCGGAATAAGAAGTTGGGGGAAAAAACCAATTGAAGAGAGCCAAAGAAGAATGGAAAATAAAAAAATTTTCATTATACACTCTAATATTTAATCAGAGATTTGAACAATTATACATTGATCTATAATTATATATGTAATTCTAGATCAAGATACAATTTTGGTAAATCGACATGCAAATAATTTATTAAAGAGGATTATTTTTAGTCATTGCCTTAAATTCACTTTTATTCTTCATTTCGATTATACGATATCAGCAGTTTTTTTGTTTTGAAGGTCTTCCTGAGAAATTTCATAGTGGGAATAACATGAATAATTTATAAAGGAGAGGATTAATATAAATGGGAGCTTGTGTTTTAGAAAATTAAATTCCTTTTGATGACCCATAAACCATAATACCTTTTTAGTTCTATGTAATAATAAGAGTCATTTTATTTATTTCCTAAAATTTGATTTAAAGGCGACCGTTGATAGGGTAGAGTGGGACATGGGAAGTCACTAGTGTGACATCGATGTCCCACTTTTTTTAATTATTACAATAAAATACTGCGCTTTTATTCGTTTTTCCAACATTTCGTTTCATAAAACAATTGGTACAGGAATGGTATCTATTTCTGAGAAAGAAATTGCCTTACGGAAATTCATGAGGCAATTAATCATAACTCAGGAAAGGTAAACTTTACAATTGGATGCTGAATGAGCGAAAATTTACAGAGCAGAAGATCTTTTATTACATCAATTCTAACACTCGGAGCGGCGGGACTTTCGGCTTCGATCATTTATCCTATTATAAAATATTTAACACCTCCGAAGCAAAGAGAGGTTGAGGTATCGAGCGTATCGGCGGGGAAGATTAAAGATATAGAGAACGATTCATATAAGATTGTACGATTCGGGAACAAGCCGGTGATATTAATAAGAACGGACAAAGGAGAATTTAAGGCACTATCCGCACAATGCACTCACCTGGACTGTACGGTTCAATATAAAAAGAGCGAAGGGGTGATTTGGTGCGCATGCCACAATGGCAAATATGACCTTAATGGAAGAAACATTTCCGGACCTCCCCCAAAACCTTTGGATCCTTACCTGGTGAAGATTAAAGGGGAAGAAGTATTCATATCGAAGAAGGCATAAGAGTGAAGAAGTATTTTACAAAAGCCTATGAATGGTTAGACGAGCGGCTTGACCTTACGAGTCTATCGCATTTTATTGAGAAGAAATATGTGCCGGTTCATGCTCATTCGATATGGTATTATTTCGGGGGCGTTTCACTTTTTTTCTTTCTGATACAGGTGCTGACGGGGATACTGCTTTTATTTTATTATAAGGGAAGCGCTGACCTTGCATTTGAGAGCATACAATTTATTATGTCGAAGGTGGAGTTCGGGTGGCTGATAAGGTCAATACATGCGTGGGCGGCGAACTTATTTATACTATCGGTTTTTATACACATGTTCAGCGTGTTTTTTGAAAAGTCGTACAGGAAGCCAAGAGAACTGACCTGGGTGACGGGAGTGTTTTTGTTTTTCATGACATTAGCATTCGGGTTCAGCGGTTATTTACTGCCATGGAACAAGCTTGCATTCTTTGCAACAAAAGTTGGAACAGACATTGCGGGGAACGTACCGATTGTGGGACAGATTATGAAAGGATTCTTGCGCGGAGGGGATGATGTAACGGGGGCAACATTATCGAGGTTCTTTGGATTCCATGTTGCTTTATTCCCGGGAATTTTTACAATCCTGCTGGTAATACATATTGTTATGGTGCAGAGACAAGGGATGAGCGAACCGATGGAATTAGAAGGGAGACCAGAAGAGACGAAGAAATCGATGCCCTTCTTTCCAAATTTTATGCTGCGTGATCTTTTATTATGGCTGCTGGTTTTAAATGTGCTTGCGATATTGGCGGTTTTCTTTCCAGCCGATCTGGGAGAGAAGGCTGATCCTTTTTCATCGGCACCTGCGGGGATAAAACCAGAATGGTATTTCTTATTTATGTTCCAGACTTTGAAGTACATACCGGGAAAGATTTTTATTATGGATGGGGAACTGTTAGGGATAGTTCTTTTCGGGGCAGCGGGACTATTATGGCTGCTGGTTCCATTCTGGGATACACAGAGCAGCAAGGGTTTAATAAATAAGAAAATAAATTATTTAGGACTATTTGCAGTCGGTTTTATAATTGTGTTAACAATACTGGGGTGGGTAGCATGAAAAAGATAATGTTATTAACCATTCCTATTTTATTCGTTTATTTTTATCCTGCAGTTGTGTTTGCGGCGGACGATCAATGCTACACATGCCACAGCGCATTAGAGGATAAAGAATCAAAATTATTTAAGGAAGATATTCATTTTAAGAAAGGGATTTCGTGCAATGGATGCCATGGGGGGGATAAGAGTTCGGAAGATAATGATGTTGCGATGAGCAAAGAGAAAGGATTTATAGGAGTCCCTAAAGGGGACAAGATAACCGAGGTATGCGCAAAATGCCATGCAAGTGAGAAAATGATGAAGAGCTTCGGTTCAAAGCTTCCCGTAAATCAATATGACAATCTGATAAACAGCGTTCACGGGAAATCATCGACGGTGAGTGGTTCGAGGATTGTAAACTGCACAACATGTCATACCGCGCATGGAATAAAATCCGTAAATGATCCCCTCTCCCCTGTTTACGCGACAAACATTCCGATGACGTGCTCGAAGTGTCATGGGGATGCCGCATACATGAGGACATACAATCCAGGGTTAGCTGTTGATCAATACACAAAATATTTAACAAGTGTACATGGTACATTGAATTCGAAAGGGGATCCCAAGCCTGCGCAATGCGCAAGCTGCCACGGGAGTCATGATATTAAACCAGTTAAGGATATTAAATCAAAAGTATATCCTGTAAATATTCCTGCAACTTGTTCAAAATGCCATTCGGACAAGGAATACATGGCGCAGTACAAAATACCGACTGATCAATTTGAAAAATACGCACGCAGCGTACATGGAAAAGCGCTGTTAGAGAAAAATGATCCGGGCGCACCTGCATGCAACAGTTGTCATGGCAACCATGGAGCGGCGCCTCCTGGAGTGGAATCAATTTCGCAGGTTTGCGGAACCTGTCATGCATTGAATGCAGATCTATTTTCACAGAGTCCACATAAGCTGGCATTTGAGAAGAAGGGATATCCTGAATGCGAAACATGTCATGGAAATCATGAGATAGTTACAGCGACAAACAAAATGCTTGGAGTTGACAAAGACGCGGTATGCAGCAAATGTCACCAGGATCAAAACAGTAACGGGTATAAATCTGCTTTTATGATGAGGAGTTTGATTGACAGTCTGGATAACACGAAGCAGAGCGCTATGGTTCTGATTAATGAAGCGGAGCAGAAAGGAATGGAAGTTTCTGATGCCAAGTTCAAGTTAAGGGATATTAACCAGGTGAAGCTTGAGACAAGGACACAGGTACATTCATTTGATGCGAAAAAATTTAAGGATATAGTTGACAAAGGATTGGTTATAAGCGCGGATGCAACTGCAGACGCAAAGCAGGCTATACACGAGTATTATTTCAGGAGAGTGGGTTTGGGTGTGTCTGTTTTCCTGATAAGCCTGCTGGCTTTTGGTCTTTTCCTTTATCTGCGAAAAATAGAGAAGAAATGACACGTTGATATGATTTGGTTATGGAAACAAAAACTAGAGAAAATGATGTTAAGCTTATATCGGAGCGACTAGAGGAGTTAGAGCAAAGACTATATAAAATTGAGAGGCAGCTTTCAATACAGAATTACACCGATCGTAGAGAAGAAGAGGAAGGGTCACCGGCAAGACAGGGCAGGACGATTGAGTCGATTGAAAAAGATGATGTGTTAGAATACAGAATAGGACAATTCTGGTTTGCGAAGATAGGAATCCTGGCGTTTGTAGTGGGGATAATGTTTATATTGACATTACCCCATGAAAATCTGCCAAGATTTCTACCGGCTGCTACCGGGATTGTCCTTTCTTTTTGTTTTTTACTTATACCGAAATTATTTAAATCGTTACTGCCACAGTTATCGGGATACATAATCGGGGGAGGGCTGGTGCTTTTATTTTTTACCGCGTTGAGGATTCATTTCTTAGAAAAAGATCCACTGATTGAGAATGCGGGGATAGCGTTAATATTGTTAAATGTTGTTTTTGTGACGAGTATTTTAACAGCATTAAAAAGGGAATCGGTTTATTTAGCCGGCTTGAGTATTACACTTGGGTATTTAACAGCGATACTGGGAGAAAATCCTTATTATATTTTTATATGGATAACAATTATTGCTGCTTTTAGTGTTTACATTAAGATAAAAAATAAATGGGAGACGTTTTTAACATTAAGTATTTTTTTAGCATACCTAACACATTTCATATGGTTTATTAACAATCCGTTGCTTGGGCACGAATTAATGTTTGTTACAGGAACCCAGGCGAATATTATTTTCCCATTTATATATTTTATTATATTCAGTTCAGCGTACACTGTTAAAAGATATGAGGAAGGGGAACCATTTACCAAAATATTTAATACAAGTCTTAATTCAATCTTTTTTTATTTGCTGTTATTAGGTCTAACAATCGGGGGGGATAATTCAGGATTATTCAGCATTACATTTACTGCGGCTTCAATTTTATTCTTAAGTTTTTCAGCATTTTTCTGGTTAAAGGAGAGGAGCAAACTACTTACATTTATTTTAGCTATGACGGGATACCTGGCATTGAGTACAGCAATCGTTTATGAATTCAGGATACCGAATGCATTTATATGGTTATGCTGGCAGAGCCTTATAGTGATATCAACAGCCGTATGGTTTAAATCCAAGTTTATAATAACGGCTAACTTTTTTATATACATAATTATACTTTTGTTTTATCTGCTACTGGCTAACGGGTTTAGTTATGTGAGTTTAAGTTTTGGAGCAATTGCACTTACTTCGGCACGTATTTTAAAATGGAAGCAGGATACACTAGAACTTAAGACCGAACAGATGAGGAATGCCTATTTAATTATTACGCTGCTGTTTATTCCATTTGTATTGTACAATATTATGCCGGAAGGATTTGCGGCGCTATCATGGGTTGGAGTTGCAGTTTTGTATTACATATTCAGTCTGATGCTGGAGAGCAGGAAATACAGGTGGATGGCAGTACTGACATTATTAATGAGCATTATTTATATATCGATACTCGGGCTGACATCGAGTGAACTTATTTACAAAATAATGTCTTTCCTTGTACTTGGAAGTGTACTTATAGCAATATCGGTTTTATACGGAAGAATGAAGAACAAACAAGCTGTTAAGAATGAATAATATTTTACAGAGGTGATTAGATGTCGGATTTATTAAAAACTACCGGTTTTTTATATGTAATATTTTCAGCATTCCTTGCTGTAGTATTTTTTTCAAAATCAGATTTAAACTTTCTACTATTGATATCAATTCCTTTGGTGATAGTGGGGCACAGTTTATTAATTCTACTGTTATGCTTTGCTGTCGGTAAAATAATAGATGATATTGAAGAAAGGAAACAAGTTTAGCCAGTGCAATTCTAAATGTGGTCACATTTTAATGTAGTAATTATTATTACACAAAAATTATATTGATAACAAGACTGTACTATAATTTATCATTAACACATAATAACGGAGGTTCAAATGGTTCGAAGAAACAATTCCATAAAAATAATAGCCAATACGATAATGCTATCAATAGTAGGATTTTCGTTTTTGCTATTTGCATACAGCAGTGGAATAACGGGGAGATCGACAAGCGGATGCACATGTCATAGCAGCAGTGCCAGCACATCAGTTACAGTAACAATTGTTGGACCCACTACATTGACCCCAAGTCAGCAAGGAACATATACGTTAACAATAACAGGAGGACCACTTGCAACCGGCGGGTGCGACATTTCGGTAACCGGCGGAACTCTACTTAATGCCAACACAGATTTACAGGTAATCAGTTCTGAATTAACGCATACAGGTCCAAAGGCGGCATTGAGTGGTTCAGTTGTATTTTCGTTTTTATATACTGCGCCTGCGACGACGGGAGATCAGACGATACACGCGGTAGGGTTAAGTACCAACAATAATGGAAGTTCAAGCGGTGATTTATGGAATAATGCACCTAACTTTACGGTCTCGGTGCAAAATGTAACTCCAGTAGAACTTAAAAGTTTTACAGCAAATGTAACGGGAAATGATGTGGATCTTAATTGGTCGACAGCAACCGAGATTAATAATTTCGGATACAAGATAGACCGCATGGATACTAAAAAAGCAACCTGGGAAAACATAGCATTCATTAACGGATATGGAAGTTCTACTACCAGTCATAATTATACATATACAGATAAAGACCTTAAT